>NZ_JXYC01000005.1:0-176507 GCF_000967665.1 Marinomonas sp. S3726
TGACTGGTTTTTTTTTGCCTGTAATTTATCGAAAGACACATCATAAGCAACCTATCTCTCGTTCCCATGATCCTTCGTGGGAATGCATACTCGCCAGCTCTGCTGGCTAGGCACTCAATACTAGCCAACATACTTGATCTGGAGCTCAAGGCTATGCATTTCTACGTAGGGCATGAACGAGCCAAGTTTTAGATAGAGTCATACTTTCTTCTAACCGTTTTGCACTGACATCTGCTTAGAGTAATTGATCTTGTTGTTGTGTTCATTTTTTAATTAATTAAAATCAATTAGTTATGTAAAGAGCACAAAAGTAACCGCGCCAGTGAGGTATTGTAGCGTTTTGGGTACGTGGATCAGATCTGAAAATCGAGCATACACATTATCAAAGTATTATGTTGTTTTGAAAATACCACGCTAAGAAGGAGAAGTTTTATTAAATTCTTTATATGTTTAGCCTCATTACTTTTTTACCTTTCCAATGCGCTGGCTAACGAACAAAATGAACCCTTGGCATGTATGGCTGGGTCCTCTGCTGATATAGATGGAAGTAAAAGCTTTCCTACTAATGCAAGTTCAATTCGCTTTATCCTCACTTTGGCTAAAAGTTCTGGTGAAATATCAGCAATAAAAATTAGGAACACGGGTGTGATGGAAGGCATGCCGGAAACATGGTATCAATGTTCTATAAATGCCGCCGGAAATATTTATACATGTGTAAATGGAACAAAAGTGGTTTGGTATTATCCAGAACGAAAACACGGCGTAATAGCTAGTTTATCGATTGTAGAAGTCATTACAGAAAATAGAGCTAATGCTGCAGGTATATATAATTACTCTTGTTCTTCATTCTAAAGTGAAAAGTAACATCGTTGATGCTTGTGAAGGAGGCCTTCTTTGTAGGCTTTAGTATCTCCTGCTAACTTTTAAAGTATTTAGTCATTGCTTGTTATCAAGACTTAAATACCTTTACCTAATCTAGTTCTATCTAGACTTTCGCTTTCTAAGGTTTCAATATAAATGAATGTTTTGATAGGAAGGTTTGATGTGAAAATTAGTAGAGTGACACGAGAAGATCTTGAAGAAGTGGAGGGGTTGGTGCTCTCTGTTTCAGAGCAAGATGTATTACCGCATTTTAATGAAGAAGGTAAATCTGAGTTTCTTAGCCGAGTTCTACCTGATATAGAGAAAACTTTAAATAGGGTTAATTTTTACAGCGTCAAGCTAGTATCAGATGGAAAGCTCGTGGGCTTTTCTGCTTTACGAGATGGTAACTATCTAACTCATTTATTCGTCGCGAAAGGGATACAAGGGCAAGGTGCAGGTCGGCTTTTATTGGATCATGTGTTAGCTCAAACATTCGAAAAAGAAATTAGCTTACGTTCCTCAGTGAATGCTAAAGCGTTTTATTTGGCTTATGGGTTTAATGTTGAAGGTGTGGAGTCTGAATTTAACGGAATTCGCTTTGTGCCTATGCAGCTACTAAGAGGTTAGATAAGGCTTTTATCTAACCTCCTAATGATCTTAGTTTGCTGCTTTATCTTCAGCTTTTTTAACTCTTAACTTGCTGCCATCAATTTCTTTGCCATTGAGCTTCTTGATTGCAAGTTTTGCATCTCCAATCTTTGGCATCTCAACAAAGCCAAAACCTTTTGACTCCCCTGTGTCTTTATCAAGTACAAGTGTGCAAGATTGTAGAGTGCCGAATTCTTCAAATAAAGCACGTAGTTCTTCTTCATTAGTATTACGAGCAATATTACGGACTAGTAGTTTCATAAATAACCATTTTTGTAGGTGGGATAAATTTGCCTTTATTCTAGCAGTTAAGGCTTTGAATCAGTATTAACTTCTTAAATTTGCAGCTTGAAATCCTCTGTATAGATACATTGAAATTTTTTATGCGCACTTGTTATATGAAAGATTAGATCGCTACTGCTGTAATAAACTATAAGCAGAGATAATGGAAAAGCTTGATCTATCTCAAATTTATGTTTACCCAATGTTCTATTATTGCTTTGGCTAATATACGGACTGCGAGGTAACAAAAAATGACGCTTAGGCAAAGGTTTTACGTTTTCATCGGATTGATTGTTGTTACTTTCTCAACACTATTAATCATAGAGAATAGTCTTTCGAATACTCACCAAAAAAGCTGGCAAGAGCTACAAGATTCAGCTCTCGCTAGGCAGTCTTTATTGTTGAAAATGTCTCGGGATGCAGGTTATGGCTCATTGATTCATAGCTTTAAAAACTATGTATTACGAGGCACACCAAAATATGTCACTCAAGTTGAAACTGCTTATGCAAAAGTGGTTGAAACGGCAAAAAGTTATCGTGAATTAAACGGTATTAATCAGGCAGAGAAAAATGCCTTGAATGATATTGAATCCACTTTAAAAAAGTACCTAGATGCTACTTACCAAGTACAAAACTTGAAGCAACAAGGTTTAGATATACAGCAGCTTGATAAAGCCGTGAAGATATCTGATGGGCCTGCGATTAAGGGTTTTGCAACTTTAGAGACTGAGTATCAGCAAAGGGTAGATACTTTAACAACAGAGTTCGAGGAGAGTACTCAGAATAGCTCCTTTTACAACTTAACAATACTCGTAATCGCTTTAATCGTGATTTTAGGCCTAGTGTTTTGGTTGAACCGTTTTGTAAATGATAGGCTAAAGACTCTTTTCTCTGCTATTCATAACCTTTCTGAAGGGGATGCTGATTTAACTAAACGAATTGAAATTAGTAAAGATGATGAGTTTGGTGGTTTGGCATGCGAGATTAACAAGTTTATGGATAACATGTCTCGATTGATTGCAGACATACGTAAGCTGTCTCTAAACCTTGAGTCTGGCTTAGAGCAAATTACTTGTAATGCTCAAGGCAATGCTGCTCGTACTCAACAACAAAAGGATGAAACTGAAATGCTAGCGGCAGCAGTTGAAGAAATGTCGAGTACTGCCCATGAGGTCGCTTCTAATACTGCGGATGCTGTAACAGCTGTTGATCATGCAAAGAGAGAATTTGATCTAGGCTCTAACTCTCTAGCAGAAGCGTCTAATGGTATGGGGAATCTGGCTGTTGAAGTGAGAAATGGCATGTCTGTTATTACTGACCTTAAGACTCAATCTGACCGTATTGGTGAAATAGTAGGCGTGATTGGTGAGATTGCGGATCAGACTAATCTATTAGCGTTGAACGCGGCAATAGAAGCGGCACGAGCAGGCGAGCAAGGTCGTGGCTTTGCTGTTGTTGCAGATGAGGTGAGAACCTTAGCTGGGAGGACTCAGCATAGTACGGAAGAAATTCGTTCTATGATTGAGAACCTTCAAACTGGTACAGAGTCAGCGGTTAAAGTTATGGGCTCAAGTGAAGATATGAGTAAAGGGGCTGTTAAGCTAGTTGAAAATGCAGAAAATGCCTTGATCGAAATCTCGCGTGAAATGCAGACTATTGCAGATCTTAATATGCAAATTGCTGCTGCATCTGAGGAGCAATCACAAGTTACAGATGAAATAAGCGCGAATATTCAACGTATCTTTGTATTGTCTGATGAAACCTCTAAAGCTGTGGCAGATAACCGTAATGCCATTTCTAACCTAGAACACCAAAGTGATGATTTAACCAGCATGGTATCTCGCTTTAACGTATGAACATAAAAAGATCACAACCCATTATGGGTTGTGGTTTTCTTTGAATAATACTTCGTACTGCCCCTCTGTTTGATCACAATACTGCTTCCAGCTGTGTTGAATCTCTTTTACTTCATTTTTAAGCCAACGCCTAAAGTTGTTTATTTTATCGTATTTAAAGTGTGGCGCTGGTGCGACTAAAAAGAAGTTATATCGGGACTTCATGAATAAGGGGAGAGGGCTAATGAGTTGACCCTTTTTGATAAGCTCATATACCAAACTATATCGAATCATACTTATACCTTGGCAAGAAAGCAGAGCCTCAATTAATACAGTTGAATCAGACACCTGAAGCCGAGATGGCATCTTTTCATCCTTACAGCCGATGTGTTCTTGAAATAGAGGCCAAATGGCTTCCATATCAGGGCCATTGTCAGCAATGATAGGCAGCTTAGCGAGTTGAGGCTTTATCGCTTGTTTTGGATCAATCAAGGAAGGGTGGCAAACAGGGATTAAGCATTCTTCAAACAATAGTTCAGACTTAAGTCCCTCGTATTTACCTTGACCAAAACGAATGGATAAATCCAAATCTTGATCTTGAAAACTGGCTACGGCCAAGCTAGGGCTCAGTTGAATATTGATATCCTCTTCGGCTTGGAATTTGCCTAAACGGGCAACTAGCCAGCGACTTGCGAAAGAAGGAAGTGTGCTAATAACCAGCTTGTTTGGATGTGGATCCTCTATGATCTCCCTTACTCCTTGTTCTAATAGGTTGAAAGCCTGTTCTACATAAGTGAACAGGTATTCTCCTTCACTGGTCAGTATCACCTGACGAGTATGCCTTTCAAATAACTCTATCTCTAAAGACTGTTCTAGTGTTTTTATCTGCTGGCTAATAGCGGCTTGAGTAACATTCAATTGCTCTGCCGCTGCCTTAAAGCTTAAGCATTGAGCTGCATGACGAAATGCATGTAAAGATTTAAGAGGCGGTAAGCGTAAATTTTTCATTTTTCTTCACTTGATAGTTAAGTTTTTCTTAATTATGACCTGAGTTTTCTCGTTTGTCAGTGTTTATGTTTTGACCGATTATGACGCTATAGAAAAACACAACAGTGAGGTAAAAAGTTATGGCTTTACTAACATCAACACAGAAAAAACTCGATTTAACGCAAGTAGATTGCCTGAGGGCTAATGGTTTAGAAAATCTTGTGAGTCGTTTTTCTAAATTAATGAACAAAATTAACCACAACTGGCGTACTAGAAAGCAGCTAGGCAGGCTTAATCAAGCGGCTTTAAAAGACATAGGCTTATCTCAAGCTGATGTTGCTCATGAACTAGAAAAACCTTTGTGGAAGTAAGTTAAATTTAGTGTAAGTCCCGTCTCCCATCTTGGTTCATCTTTTGAATAACAATGACGATCTAGGGGTCGTCATTGCTTTTTTTTACCTAAAACTATTGGCTATCTGTTTAAAATTTGCGCATATTTTAAAGGTAGGACAGGAAGTTATACCCAAGGAACGCAGTTTTACTGAAACATTTGTTTATTTAGTAAAGGTAGGTGCACATGAAGTATGAAACAGGATTAGTTCAAAGAATTAAGGCGATATTTGACCCCTCTCTAGAATTTCAAGAAAAGGAAATGTTTGGCGGTTATTGCTTCTTATTCAATCGTCATATGTGTATTGGTGTAATTGGAAATAGCTTATTGGCTCGTATTGGGCCTGAGCATTATGCAAAATCACTTGCTAAAAATTATGTCAAACAATTCGATTTTGTTGGCCGTCCTATGGCCGATGTTGTTTGTGTTGAAGCAGAGTTAATCGAATCAGATGAAGAGCTGAAGCAATGGTTAGACATGAGTTTTGCTTTTGTAAAAAGCTTACCTGCTAAAGTCAGCCAATCTGAAAAAGTGGCTTAACTAGATTATTTGCATAATAGCTGAACAACTTACGAAAGCGTGTTAGTTTATTCATTAACGAAGAAAAGCTGTCTGGTTGCGGCATGTCATGACCTAAGTATTGAGCAATATGTTTTACTCAAAAGACCGTTAGTCAGAGTTTTTAATATGAGTAGCAAGACAGCTGAATCGATTATTCGTGCTTATTATCAAGCATTGAATGAAAAGGATATGATTTCGTTTTTTGATTTACTGGCAGATGATGTCATACATGATGTGAATGAAGGCGTGCAGGAACAGGGAAAGACGGCCTTTCGCTTTTTTATGAATCGCGTCAATCGCAACTATGATGAACAAATTTCAGAACTTGCGATTATGTTTGATGAATCCTGTAATAAAGCGGCGGCAGAGTTTATGGTAGAAGGCCGTTATTTAGAAAGTGAGTTCTCTCTACCAGAAGCAAACGGTCAGTATTATAAGATCAAGGGCGGCACTTTCTTTGAGTTACGTGACAACCTGATTGTCAGGGTGACGAGTTATTACAATCTAGCTGAGTGGGTAAAACAAGTTGAGCAAACAGATTACTGATTATTTGTGTGTAACTGGGCCTGCTATGCAAGCTTATTTACCAGATATGGCAAGACTGAGACTTAAGGTGTTCTATGACTACCCTTATTTATATGAAGGTGAGATAGAGTACGAAGCTGACTATTTACAGGCTTACTTAGCTAAGCCAGACTGCTTTTTTGTGTTGGCACTTGATAAAGGCGTTGTTGTAGGTGCAGCGAGTTGCTTGCCTTTAAACCATGCAAAAACAGAATTCCAACAACCTTTTTTAAAAGCGGGCTGGGATTTAAGTAAAGGTTTTTATTTTGCTGAATCTGTTCTTTTGCCTGAATATCGAGGACAAGGTGCCGGCTCTATTTTCTTCCGTTTAAGAGAAGAGATTGCGCTTCAGCAAGAGCAATATGAGTATTTGGCATTTTGTACGGTAGATCGACAAAACTACACTGAGCTAAAACCTGAGAATTACCATACATTGGATAACTTTTGGCATTTACAAGGTTTCAAAGCAACCGAGTTAACTGCCAGATTTGCATGGCGAGATAGAGGTGAGCCTAGGGCCAGTATGAAGAATATGCCATTTTGGATTAAATCAATTACTGCTTAGGGTGATAGCCTTGATTCGATCCGTTTCCATCAATGATGCGGCGCAATTAGCCGAAATATATAACCATTATGTGGCTAATACACTTATCTCTTTTGAAGAAGAGGAGATAAGCCAAGAAGCTATGCTATTGCGAATTCAAGAAACGGATAAAAGTGCAGGTATTTGGTTAGTACTGGAAGACAAGGCTATTATATTAGGTTACGCCTATTGCACTCCATGGAAAGCTCGTAGTGCTTACCGATTTAGTCACGAAGTCACAATTTATCTAGCGCCAGAAGCGCAAGGTAAAGGGATGGGGACACGTCTCTATCAAGCTTTGTTAGATGCCATCAGTAGAAGACCGATAAAAAATCTTTTAGCAATCATTGCGCTACCTAATGATGCCAGTATCGCATTGCATGAGAAAATTGGCATGAAGAAAGTCGCTCACTTTGAGAAAGTGGGTTATAAGTTTGGGCAATGGGTGGATGTTGGTTATTGGCAAATGAGTTTGCCTGAGGACCCTCTAGTAAAAGAGTGATTAACCTGAGAACTAATCTCTTGTGAGAGAGTTTTTAAGGACAGTTTTTAACAATTAAAAAGCCGATAATCAGAGGCTGATTATCGGCTTTTTGTTATCCGTAGACTTACTTATAGCTTAAGCAAGTTTCTACTTCTTGCGCCGCACCTAATACGACTGCCACTCTTTGGTGAATAGCGTCAGGTTGGATGTCTAGAATACGGTCAGTATGAGTGTGTGCTTTACCGCCAGCTTGCTCGATTAGCATTGCCATAGGGTTAGCTTCATACATAAGGCGTAGCTTGCCCGCTTTACTTGGGTCTTTGTTATCCCAAGGGTAGATAAAGATACCACCGCGGCAAAGAATGCGGTGAACATCTCCTACCATTGCAGCGACCCAGCGCATGTTGAAGTTCTTTTCTCTCGGGCCTTCTGTACCAGCGACTAAATCATTTACATAATTCTGCATGCCTTGTGCCCAAAAACGTTGGTTTGACATATTGATAGCAAACTCTTGAGTGCTTTGCGCAACACTGACTTTTTCAATCGTTTGAATAAACTCGCCTTGGCTTGGGTCGTAGGTATACATAGATACGCCATCACCTGTGGAGAAAACCAACATGCTTGAAGGGCCGTAAAGTACATAGCCTGCAGCAACTTGTTCACGACCTGGAATCAAAAAGTCAGCTTCAGTCGCTGCTTGATCACCTGTTTGACGATAGATAGAGAAAATGGTGCCTACCATTGAATTAATATCAATGTTTGAAGAACCATCAAGAGGGTCAAAAGCCACAAGGTATTCGCCGTCTGTATTTGCAGGCACTATGTCATCTTCTTCTTCAGAGGCAATTGCACGAACAGAAGGCGAGGCGGATAGCGCAAGTTTAAGCATATCATTAGAGATGACATCTAATTTTTTCTGCTCTTCACCTTGTACATTCTCATTACCTGCCATACCGAGAATACCGGCAAGTGAGCCCTGTTGAAGTTTGCCTGAAATATCAATGCAGGTTTTGCTTAAAAGTTGCAGAACCTCTTGTAAAGACGCGGGAACAGAACTTGATGCTAAAACGCTGTTTAAGCTTTGCATGACAGAAATCTACCTTAATAGTGGGGATGAGAGTCAAAGTTGTCGAAATTATGCCACTGGTAGACTTGGGTGTCAGCAGCTTTTAGTCAAAGCGAGTGGCAAAAGGTGAGATATAAAAAAGCCGACTAAAAATAGTCGGCTTTCTCAGGTTGCTAATTATCTAAAAGCTAGGCTTTTAAAGTTTTAACACCTTCTTCTGTACCTAGTAGTAGGACATCAGCTGGGCGACTAGCAAATAAGCCGTTAGTTACCACACCCACTATGCTATTGATCTTATTCTCTAGGCCAACAGCATCTTCAATTTTTAGGTTATACACATCTAAAATTTGGTTGCCGTTATCAGTCACAACGCCTTCGCGGTACACAGGGTCACCGCCAAGTTTTACTAATTCACGAGCAACATAGCTACGTGACATAGGAATCACTTCAACAGGTAGCGGGAAATCACCTAACACATTTACCAATTTAGATTGGTCTGCAATACAAACAAATTGTTTACTGACGGCTGCCACTATTTTCTCGCGAGTCAGTGCAGCACCGCCACCTTTAATCAAATGCAGGTGGTTGTTAGATTCGTCAGCACCATCTACATAAACTGCGATATCTGCAACGCTATTTAAATCATATACAGGAATGCCGTGAGACTTAAGGCGTTCTGCAGACGCTTCAGAGCTGGCAACAGTCGCTTCAAACTTAAGTTTGTGCTGAGCTAGTTCATCAATGAATAGGTTCGCTGTTGAGCCTGTTCCTACACCAACAATGGTGTCGTCTTCAAGAAGGGGAAGTATGTATTCAACCGCGGCTTTGGCAACGGCGAGTTTCAATTCGTCTTGCGTCATTTTCTGCATAACCTTTGTTTAGAGGGCTGGTGGTTCGTATGATTTAGTGACTCTTAAAATAAGCCTGATACGAGATTCTGGCCATTATAAAGGGATAAATTCGCTAATGTTACTCATATCACTAGAAAATATTAGGTTAGACGACTTTCGCCTTTGATAGCAGCGCCGTTAATCGGTATATTTCTTGCTCTGTTTTGAACTTTTGTTCGTGATGGATGGCGATAATGCCAAGCTAATACTAGATATATGTTCTTTAGGAAAGACTATGCCTCATTCAATCATCAAGAAAATTCTACAAGCGAACGTCTATGACGTAGCTGTAGAAACACCACTCGCTCGTGCCAAACAACTTAGTAATCGTTTTGGTAATGAGATTATTTTAAAGCGTGAAGACCTACAGCCTGTTTTCAGCTTTAAGATTCGTGGGGCATATAACAAAATTAGTCAGCTATCACCTGCTCAATTAGCAAATGGGGTGATAGCAGCGTCAGCCGGAAACCACGCACAAGGTTTAGCACTAGCTGCACAAAAGCTAGGGGTGAAAGCCACAATTGTCATGCCTGCTACAACACCTGACGTGAAAGTAAATGCCGTTAGAGGTTGGGGAGCTGAAGTTGTTCTGCATGGTGATGCTTATGATGAAGCCTTTGCGAAGTCACAGGAGATCATGGCGCAATCCGGTCAAGTGTTTGTTCACCCATTTGATGATCTAGATACCATTGCGGGCCAAGGCACCATTGGTATGGAGATCTTACGTCAACATATTGGCAAGATAGACGCTGTCTTTATTCCTGTCGGCGGTGGCGGTTTACTGGCCGGCGTCGCTTCTTATATCAAGTATTTGCGTCCTGACATAAAAGTGATTGCAGTCGAGCCACAAGATGCCGCTTGTTTTAAAGCGGCAAGAGAAGCGGGCGAACCAGTGCGTCTTGATCAGGTCGGCATTTTTGCAGAAGGCGTAGCCGTTGGCATTATTGGTAGTAATACTTTTGCTATCGCTAAAGATAATGTTGATGATGTCATCACAGTCACAACTGACGAAATGTGTGCTGCGATCAAAGACATTTACGATGATACTCGTGCCATCACAGAACCTGCGGGTGCTTGTGCTTTAGCGGGTCTTAAAAAGTACATAGAAACAACAGGTGCTAAGGGTCAAACCCTTATTGCGATTAACTCGGGTGCTAATGTTAACTTTGACCGTTTACGCCATGTGTCTGAGCGAGCTGAGTTAGGTGAAAAGCGCGAAGCTATTATTGCTGTGAAAATTCCAGAAAGCCCAGGTAGTTTCCGCTCTTTCTGCCAAGCGCTAGAAACACGTAATATCACTGAATTTAACTATCGTTATAGCGATCCAGAACAAGCCGCCATTTTTGTTGGTGTTCAGTTAGGTGGTCACCCTCATAGTCGTGAGAATTTATTAGACGATTTAAAAGACTATGAAATCGTTGATCTTACCGACGATGAAACCGCTAAGGTCCATATTCGTCATATGATAGGTGGTCACTTAAGGAGTGAAAAAGGCGAGCTGCTTTATAGTTTTGAATTCCCTGAGCGCCCTGGTGCTTTGTTGAAATTCTTAAACAGCTTAGGTGGTGAATGGAATATCTCTATGTTCCACTATCGCAACCATGGTGACGCTTATGGTCGTGTGTTGGTTGGCTTGCAAGCCGTTGGAGAAGAGACGGATGTGACGCAATATCTTGATGCTTTAGGTTATCCTTATCAAGATGAAACCAATAATCAGGCGTGCCAGTTGTTCTTTAAATAACAGCTTAAAACGCATTTGGTTTAATGCTTTTTGAATGTTAAGAATAGGAAAGCCCGAAAGTGAAAACTTTCGGGCTTTTTTGTTGGAAAGGTATTAGCGCTACACAAAAAGAGGGGAAGTATAGGAACTAGCTTGCCCTTACCAACAAACTTAAGCCTTTAAAATCAAAGTGCGAGATGCTGTTTCACCGCTGCTAGCCCATTGTCGCCTTGATAGGTTGTTACACCTTCAAGCCAAGTGTTCAAGACATCTGGGTTTGCTGTAAGCCATTCTTTGGCTGCGTCTTTTGGCTTTTTTGCATTATTTAAAACCTCACCTATTATTTCATTCTCCATGGTTAAAGAGAATTTCAGGTTTTGTACTAAGGTCCCTACATTTGAGCATTCTTGGCTATAGCCTTTACGGCTTAGAGTGTGAATTGTGGCACCACCATAATTAGGGCCAAAATACTTATCACCGCCAGAAAGGTATTTAAGATCAAAATTAACATTCATCGGGTGAGGCTCCCAACCGAGAAAAACAATGAACTTGTCACGACGCACTGAGCGATTTACCTGAGTCAACATGGCCTGCTCGCCTGACTCTACAACCTTCCAATCACCTAGGCCAAAATCATTGCTATCTATCATTTTTTGCAGGTTTTGATTGGCTGGTGCACCGGCTTCGATACCGTAAATTTTACTTCTAAACTTACTTTCAAACTTGTGTAAATCGGCAAAGCTTTGCACCCCTGCGTCATATACAAATTCAGGGACAGCTAAGGTGAACTTTACGCCTTCAAGGTTGGTGCGAATCTGGTCGATATCCCCTTTATATTGATCAATAAAGCCTGATTGAGCTGGCATCCAGTTCCCCATGAAGAGATCAATCTCACCGCTCTTTAAGCTTTCAAAGCCAACAGGTACACCTAGTAGGAATACTTCGGTTTGATAACCCAGACCTTCTAAAATGGTACTGGTAATACCATTGATCGCACCAATATCCGTCCAGCCAGGGTCAGAGAAAGTCACTTTCTGGCATTGGCTCGGTTCTTGGGCATAGCTTAAGCTAGCGGATAGCGCTAAGGTCGCAAGGGCAACGCTTTTCGCAAGAGGACGATAAGGTAAAATCTGCAACATGAGGAAACTCCTTTGTCGTTTAAATAGCCGTTTAACGGTTTGTGTTGTTATTGTTTTAAGTAAATCAATCGACTTTTGGAAAGCGTGACCTTGCTTCAAGATCATCAAGATCAATGTGGTTTCGCATGTAAAGCTCGCCACTATCAAAGAAAGGCTGGTGGTCCCAGGTTTTCTTTTTGCCTTTATTTAGCGCGCCAACCACTAATCGGCGGCGACGTTGGCTGATAAGTACATCTTGTGTTAAGGCTTCGTGATCCCAACGTTCAGCTGCTTCTGCTCTAAACTGTTTAACCAATGCTTGATGTTCTGAGTCGTTGGCGAGATTGTTTAGTTCCTTAGGATCAAGCTTAAGGTTGAAGAGTTGGTCTGGGTCTTGGTCACAGCAAATGTACTTGTAATCCCCGCGACGAATCATAAACAAAGGGGCGATAGTGCCTTCGCCAAAGTATTCTGCAATCACTTCATCATGACCACCTGTGCCTTCAAGGTGAGGCATTATGCTGCGACCTTGAATTGGCATCGCATAATCTTGCTTTGTCTTGTTGGAGGCGATATCGACAAACGTAGGCAATAAGTCCATGGTCGACACTGACTCAGAAACACGTTTAGGCGTAAAGCGTTTAGGCGAGTGAACTATCATAGGTACGCGTACTGAATCCTCGAAGAAGGACATCTTGTACCAAAGGTTACGCTCGCCCAGCATGTCACCATGATCACCAGAAAAGACGATGATGGTATCCTCATCTAAGCCACAATCTTTTAGGGATTTGAGCACCTCACCAACCTTGTCATCGACATAACTAATAGCACCATAATAAGCGCGTCTGGCATTTTTAATCTGCTGCTCTGTGATGGGCTGTTCATCATAGGCAAATACATCTTGCAGCCTTAACGAATGAGGGTCTTGCTCTGATTTTGGAATATCTATTTTAGGTAGTTCAATGTCTTCATCCTGATACATGTTCCAATACTCTTCTGGAATAGCATAAGGGTCATGAGGGTGTGTAAGAGAAACAGTGAGGCAGAAAGGTCTTTCTTGTTTACCGCGAGCATAATCATGCAGATAGCGTTTTGCCTGAAAGGTCACTTCATCATCAAAATCTAATTGGTTGGTGCGAACGCAAGGGCCAGCTTGAGTGACCGAACTCATATTGTGATACCAAGTTGGGCGTGTGCTTGGGTTATCCCAATTAGGGAACCAACCATAGTCTGCTGGGTAAATATCTGTGGTTAGCCTGTCTTCAAAGCCATGAAGCTGCTCTGGCCCACAAAAGTGCATCTTGCCAGATAAAGCGGTTTGATAGTTTTGTTGGCGTAGGTAATGGGCGAAGGTGGGAATATCGGCAGGTAAATCCGCAGCATTATCGAATGCGCCAATTTTAGCGGGTAACTGCCCTGTCATTAAAACATAACGAGATGGTGCGCAAAGAGGGCTATTACAGTAGGCCGAATCAAAAACAACACCTTCGTTAGCAAGCGCTTCAAGGTTAGGTGTTTTGACTAATTTATGGCCGTAAATGGGCAATGCTGATGCAGCCAATTGGTCTGCCATTAAGAATAATATATTGGGTTGTTTATTTTTCATGAGCTCAACCTGCTTTAAAGTTAAAAAGTGACAAAGTTAAATAAATACAACTAATGCTTAATGCATCTTCTAGCCTTGTGTATTAGGTTGAACCTTAGGAAATCTCCTGTAAACTGACTAAAATATTATGACTCGGATAAGATGAACTTATGCCAACAAATGAAACGTTACCACCACTGCAAAGTTTGGTCGTTTTTGAATCAGCGGCGAGACATCTAAGTTTTACCCGTGCAGCAAGAGAGCTGGGAACAACGCAACCGGCTATCAGTCAGCAGGTTAGAGGCCTTGAAGCCAATTTAAACTGTTTATTGTTTGTGCGTATTTATCGAGGCGTAGAGCTCACCGAAGCGGGAAACAAGTTGCTATTAGCGACACAAAAAAGCCTGCAATCACTCGCGTCTGTTTGCGATGATATTCGCCAACAACCACAAAATAATCGCATAACAGTGGGGACAGACTTTGCTTTTGCAACTTATGGTCTGATGCCAAAGCTTAGTGAGTTCCGAAATTTGTATCAAAATGAGTTCCCTGATATGGATATTCGGCTGCAAACATCTCAAGCGCCTGAAGTAGAAAATAAGGGTGAAGCTGACATAGTTATCCTGTTTGGCGCTGATCATTCCCATAGTCATGATAGTTATCAGTTGCTTAGTGAAAAAGTCTTTCCTGTTTGCAGTAAAGCCTTGATCGCAGGTAAGCAGATTAACTCTTTGGCTGATCTTTTAAACTTACCCTTATTAAAGCTAAATGCCCTGAATGGAAAACCTTGGCTTAACTGGGATGATGTGGCCCATGAGCATGGCTTAACGCTGAACGGTGTTAGTGCTCAGTTAGAATCAGATAATTTTACCCTTCTAGTACAGGCTGCTTTAGCTGGGCAAGGGGTGAGTCTTGCTTGGTCACCCTTGGTCGATGACTTGGTGCAGGCGGGTATCTTAGTCGCCTTCCCCGAATACAGTCATAGCTCGAATAATGGCTATCATCTTATTTTTACAAGGCCCGAGGGGCGAACGCCTTTAATGCAGGTTTTTGCGCAATGGTTATCTAATAGTTTGCAGTACGATCAGCCCAAGTAAGGCTGTATTTTATTGCAACACATTTACTTTAACTCAGCTGTAAATGTGAATCGCCACTTTAGCTATTAAGGTAAAATCGGTTATCATATGTGCAATAAATTTATCGTGAAAACGTCGTCATAGAGCCAGGCTTAAAACACCTTTAAGTCAGCTAGTACAACGTCAATAGGAAAGACTTTCAGTGAATATTCAAACCCTTCTTAATAACCGTATCCAACAGGCTATGGTTGCGGCAGGCGCGGCTGATGATGCCCCTGCACTTGTTCGTCAATCTGCCAAGGTTCAATTTGGTGATTATCAAGCTAATGGCATGATGGGCGTAGCAAAAAAGCTAAAAACTAACCCTCGCGAATTTGCCCAGAAAGTTTTAGATCTAGTAGATTTGTCTGATGTTGCTGACAAGGTTGAGATTGCAGGTCCTGGCTTTATTAACATCTTCTTGAAAAATGATTGGATGTCAGGTGCCTTAGCTAGCCTGCGTAAGAGTGCCCGTTTAGATATCGCGCAAGTAGAAAAAGCGCAAACTATAGTAGTGGATTACTCTTCACCTAACCTAGCCAAAGAAATGCACGTAGGTCATCTAAGATCGACAGTTATTGGTGATGCGGTTGTTCGTACGCTTGAGTTCTTAGGCCACAATGTTGTGCGTCAAAATCACGTGGGTGATTGGGGGACACAATTTGGTATGTTGTTGGCGTATATGGAAAGACTGCGTCAAGAAAATACTGAAATCAGCATGGCTCTGTCTGATTTAGAGACCTTCTACCGTGCAGCGAAAACCTGCTTTGATGAAGATGAAGCCTTTGCTGCTCGTGCCCGTGAACTGGTTGTCGAACTACAATCAGGTGATGAACAATGTCTTGCTCTATGGCAGGAATTTATCAATATCTCTTTAGAGCATTGTGAAGCAACCTACAAAACACTAGGTGTGTCTTTAACGCGTGAAAATGTGATGCCAGAAAGTGCTTATAACGATGACTTACCTAATGTGATAGCGGCACTTGAAGAGCAAAACTTATTGCAAGAGTCTAATGGGGCGCAATGTGTCTTCATGGAAGAGTTTGCTAATAAAGAAGGTGAAATTACCCCGGTTATTGTACAGAAAACAGGTGGTGGCTTCTTGTATGCAACGACTGATTTGGCTGCCCTAAGATATCGCCAAGATGTATTGAACTTTGACCGTGGTCTTTATTTTGTTGATGCGCGCCAATCTTTGCACTTCCAACAAATCTATACCCTTGGCCGTAAAGCCGGTTTCGTTAAACCTGAAACGAGTTTAGAGCACATGCCTTTTGGTACCGTAATGGGAACCGATGGTAAACCTTTTAAAACGCGTTCTGGTACAGTGGCTAAGCTATCTGACTTGCTAGCAGAAGCACAAGACAGAGCGTATAAGCTGGTGGCTGAAAAGAACCCAGAAATGGAAGAAGACGAGCTAGCTAACATAGGCCGAGTAGTGGGTATTGCCTCAGTTAAGTATGCTGACTTATCGAAAAACCGTACCAGTGATTATGTGTTTAACTGGGATACTATGCTGAGCTTTGAAGGTAACACAGCGCCTTATTTGCTTTACGCTTACTCTCGTGTTGCCAGCATAGTGCGCCGCTCTGAAATTGATGTCGCAAATTTGACCGGCGATATTTCTCTGGCTGAATCTCAAGAACGTGCTTTAGCGGTTAAATTGATGCAATTCGAAGAAGCCGTTCAACAGGTTGCTAATGATGGTATGCCTCATAATTTATGTGCTTACCTGTACGAACTTGCTGGCACCTTCATGACTTTCTACGAAGCTTGTCCAATTCTGAATGTGGAAGATGAGCTGAAAAATAGCCGACTACAGTTAGCGTTAAATACGGCATCTACTCTTAAGCAGGGTCTATCTTTGTTAGGGATTGAAACCTTAGAGCGTATGTAAAGTATTGCCCCAAAGCAGTATTTGAAGATAAAAAGCCAACCTTAGGGTTGGCTTTTTTTGTTTTGAATCAAGTTCAGACACAACTTCTATTTTGATTATTTGAACCTCCTTCTAAATCAATAAGCAGAACTAATAATTCCTTTAATCTTAGGCTTTAGACTTTGCATCTATTGGCATGGATATTGGCTGCTTTTTGCCTATTTCACACACACCAAGCTAGCTAGTGTAAAGGTATTCGTGAGTTATGTTGTGAAGATAAGGATAGTCATGAAGATACGTTTGAACTACTCAGTGCGCGCCAAACTAATGTTTATCACAGGGTTAGTGGTTTGCTCTTTTTTACTTTTGTCTAGTATGGCCACATACCGCGCTAACCAAATGTCTGACTTGCAGGACTTAGCGGTAGATTTAAGCCAAGTAAATAGCCAAATGCTCATGCTGCGTCAATATGAAAAGGACTTTCTAACAGAGTTCAATCTAGCTAGTTATCAAGGCTTCGAGCAAGAGTATCAAGCTTTAGCAAATAAAATTGCCAAAGTGGAGCTGGGTTTTAATCAATTTGGCGTTGATAAGTCACAGGAATTTAATGAGCTAAAAACCAGTCTTGAAGAGTATCAGCAAGACTTTATTGGTATCTATCAAAGACACACTGAAATAGGCTTAAACCAAGATCAAGGTCTGCAAGCTAAGTTAAGAGGCAGTATATTAAAGGCGGAAGAACTTCTGCTGATGGCGAATGCAGACTCAAAGCTAATGTTAGATATGTTGACGTTACGTCGTTTGGAAAAAAACTTTATGTTGCGTAAAGATGCGCTTTATCTTGCCCAACATAAACGCCAAAGTAAGTTATTTTATGTGCATATCACCACAAGCAAACTACCTAGTCAGGCCAAAAAACAACTCATCTTAAGTATACGTGGTTATCAATCTGCCTTTACTCAGCTAGTACAGGCTTATGAAGCCTTAGGTCTGACACAAACCCAAGGGTTGCAGGGGTTGATGCAAGCGTCCGCAACGACCACTGTTGATCTGGTTAATAATTTAGATGTGACCTTAAAAGCAGAAATTCAGCAAGTAGAGAAGCAAGCTAGCTGGGTTAATTTGATGGTCTTTTTAGGGGTAAGTTTTATTAGTGTCTGTCTTTTGTTAATGACGACTCGCCTTATCACTAAGCGATTAAACTCATTAAACGAGCACCTTAAGCATATTGCTGATGGGGATGCTGATTTAACCGTAGAACTTAATGCTAAAGGGAATGATGAGTTTGCCTTGTTAAGTGAGTCGTTTAACCGCTTTGTGCGCCAGTTACAGCATATTTTTATTAATACTAAGGATATCTCTCATCAACTTGTTTGTGCCGCTGAGCAGTCTTCTGTGGCGGCTAAGCAGAGTCGAGAACATACCAAGGAACAAGAAATGCAAACCACTATGGTGGCGTCCGCGGTAGAGCAAATGTTAGCAACCTCAAAAGAGATTTCTCAGCACATTCATAGTGCGGCAGATGAAGCCAAGCAGACGAAGAATGCAGCGTTTGAAGGACGTGACTTATCGGATCAAGCAGGGACCTCTATCACCACCTTATCTGGCAGTATCGCTCAAGCTTCTAAGGTTATTCATCAACTAGAGTTAGATTCAGGCAACATTGGCATGGTGTTAGATGTGATTCGAGGTATAGCAGAACAAACTAATTTGCTTGCTTTGAATGCCGCAATCGAAGCGGCGAGAGCAGGAGAGAGCGGCCGTGGTTTCGCTGTGGTTGCTGATGAAGTGAGATCTTTGGCTCAGCGTACCAGTGAATCAACTGAAGAGATTCAAAATCTGATTTTAAGCCTGCAATCAGGTACGAGTCAGTCCGTGGCTGTTATGACAGAGAGTCAGCAGGACATGAACTTAAGCGAAGAACGTACCAAGCAGAATATGGCGGCAATAGAGCAAATTGTGAAAAGCGTGGATAACATTTTTGATATGAACACCCAGATAGCAGCGGCCTCTGAGCAGCAAGCACAAACCTCAGAAGAAATCAGTCGTAGTGTGATTAATATCTCAGAGCTTACGGTGCAAACAACCGCCGGTATAGTAGAGACTGATCAAGCCAGTGAAAACGTTTATCACCTAGCTAGCGAACTGAATCAAATGGTCAGTGGTTATCGAACTTAAGCAGAGCATGATTTACTTCCCTTAGAGGTGACAAAAACTTGCACCTTGGCGTGATATCAGTAAGCTTCTAGCGCGTTAAACTGATTTTATTTGTTAGGGGAAGAGTATGAAAATTTATGTGGCTTACACAGGTGGCACGATTGGTATGGTGCCATCCGATCATGGATATGTGCCAGATGCCGCTTTTGCTGATGTGGTTTTGCAAAAGTTAACTCAATACAGCACAGAGCATGAATTTTCTGTTCACTGTTACCCAGAGCTTATCGATAGTTCCAATGCCGCCCCGTCTGATTGGGTGGCGATAGCCAATGATCTGCAATCTAAATGGCAAGAATATGATGGCTTCATGGTCTTACATGGAACGGATACCATGGCGTATACCTCATCGGCTCTAGCCTTTATGTTACAGAATCCGTCTAAGCCTGTGGTTGTCACTGGCTCTCAAATTCCTATGTTTAAAAGCCGTAACGATGCATTAGATAATGTTTACGGCGCCTTGGATGCCTTGTTAGAAGGGCCTAGTGGTGTATTTCTTTTCTTTGGTGGTAAGTTGATAGAAGGGGCTCGTGCTCATAAAGCAAATACTAGCGCATTGCAGGCTTTCTCATCACCTAATGCCTTACTAAGAGGCGAGCTGGGGATAGAGTGGAATTGGCGCAAAATGCATACTAAAAAAGGTGAACTGATTCAGATTCCTCACATGCAAAATGATGCTGTTACCCTAGTGCCTATTTTTCCTGGGTTACAAGCTGCGCAAATTGAATCTTTGCTTTTCCCTCAAGGCAAAGAAGGCATTATAAAAGGGGCAGTGCTGTTAACTTATGGGGCGGGTAATGGTCCAGATGCTAATCCAGAATTTTTAGCTTTGTTGAAAAAGGCCAGCGACTCAGGCTGCGTTATTGTTAATGTAAGCCAGTGTGGCGCGGGTGCGGTTTCTGCCGGAACTTATGCTGCAGGTTCTGCACTGGTCAAAGCGGGTGTGATTTCGGGCTTAGATATGACCTATGAAGCGGCATTTGCCAAGCTACACTTCTTGATTGCAACGGATGTAAAACCAGAAGTGATTAGAGAAACTTTTACGCAGCCTTTAGCATACGATGTTAGTGTGTAAGTAATTGCTTACCTACTTTGTATTGAAGATTTTATAATAAAAAGAGAAGCAAAAGGCTTCTCTTTTTTTATGCCCAAATCTTTAACTGGCTAAAGCTTATTTTTAACAAAGCGCATACGCGCTTCTAAACGGTCAAGAGAAGTTTCTAACTGCTCAAGGTCTTCTATAAAGTTGGTAAACTCTATCTTAGTGGGTAAAAGGTCTGCTTCTTCTTGAAGATATTCCACTAGGTTAAGTTTAAAGCTTTTGCCTGTTTCTTTGGTCCATTGCCATTTACTTCTTAGTAAAGGCGCTATAAATGACGTGGGTATATCACCAATTTTATCCGCTAAAATACCTTCCCAATCTAGTTCGAAATTGGCAGAAACCTTATGTAAGGTCATGAGGGTTTGGGCGTTACCCTGAATTCGCAAATCTCCGTCAAAGAAGCCATCGCCATCTAACAGTTTGCGGTAAGCAGAAGAGGCTCCTCTTACATGGGTATCTTGGTTTTCATCCAGCCCAGCTTCGTTAACATCTGCTGGTAAACCCAAGGCAAGGCCTTGCTCTAAAATTTGAATCAAAATTAAAAGGTTAAAGTCTTCGACTTCAATTAAGATCTGCTGGCCTGCCAACTTACTCAGTTTTTGCTGAGAAGGCTCATCCTGCACAAGAGCAAGGTTGATTGCATGTTCGACGGCTTTTAAACCAGCTAGCGTAATAAGGCTCATATTTTAGGACCTAAATAAGGTGAGAGTTAGAGGGTTATAGCTGTTTAAATTGAATGCTGCTTGATTGTCTCTGTTGGCCTTCTTGTTCTAGGCGTTGTAAATAGAGAGACCAAAGTTCAGCATGATTCTTACCTATATTATATAGGTAGTCCCAACTATAAAGCCCGGAATCATGACCATCATCAAAGCTAATTTTTAGGGCATAATTCCCTGCTGCTTCTAGATTCATAATCGCCACATCTTTTTTACCATATTGCAAAATAGGTACCTGCATTCCATGGCCTCTTACTTCGGCTGAGGGTGAATGCACACGTAAATATTCGGCACTATAACGAAAACTAAAGCCATTATTAAAAATGAGTTCAAGTTCTCGGCTTTGTTTATGGTAATGGATTTTGCTGGGTAAAGGCTTGCTCATTTGGTATTCCACTTTTTAGGCTAGAAAGACAAAAGAGGTTCAATTGAACCTCTTTTGTCAGTCTCAGTGCAGACTATTATAGGATATATCGGCTTAGGTCTTCATCTTGAGACACTTCACCTAGTTGCTCATCAACATATTGAGCCGTGATCTCTACACTCTGGCCTTCTGGCATATCACTTGCTGAATATGATATTTCTTCTAACAAGCGTTCTAAGACAGTATGTAAACGACGAGCACCAATGTTCTCAGTGGTTTCATTTACTTTAAAGGCCACTTCAGCAAGACGGTGGATACCTTCTTCTGTGAAGTTAAGTGCAACACCTTCCGTAGCAGCAAGGGCAACATATTGCTTAGTGAGAGAGGCATTTGGCTCAACTAATATACGCTTAAAGTCTTCAACGGTAAGAGCATCAAGCTCGACACGAATAGGTAGACGACCTTGCAACTCAGGGATTAAGTCAGAAGGCTTAGATAAGTGGAAAGCACCTGAGGCAATGAACAGGATATGATCAGTTTTGATCATGCCGTACTTGGTGGTTACCGTGCAACCTTCAACTAAGGGTAGTAGGTCACGTTGAACTCCTTCACGAGATACTTCACCGCTTGAGCGTTCAGAGCTTTTAGCCACCTTATCGATTTCGTCTAGGAAGACAATACCGTTTTGCTCAACGGCTTCTACTGCCTTGGCTTTTAACTCATCTTCGTTGATAAGTTTCGCCGCTTCTTCGTCACGTACTTGACGTAGAGCCTCTTTCACCTTCATCTTACGTTTAGTGGTTTTTTCGCCACCAAAGTTAGAGAACATGTTTTGCAACTGGCTAGTCATTTCTTCCATACCAGGTGGTGTCATTATCTCAACGTTAGCGGCTTGTGCTGCCACATCAATATCGATCTCTTTATCGTCTAGTTGACCTTCACGTAGCTTTTTACGGAAAACTTGGCGAGTGCTGCTATCTTCTGTTGGTTCCACACCGCGTGCTGGTGGTAGTAGGGCATCTAGAATGCGATCTTCCGCGGCATCTGCTGCTTTGTGTTGTAGACGCTCGCTTGCTTGTTCACGCAACATCTTGATTGCCATTTCCACAAGGTCACGAATGATGGACTCAACATCACGGCCAACATAACCGACTTCAGTAAACTTAGTTGCTTCTATCTTGATGAAAGGCGCGTTAGCCAGTTTCGCAAGACGGCGGGCGATTTCGGTTTTACCGACACCTGTTGGCCCTATCATCAGAATGTTCTTTGGCGTTACTTCTGCTCGCATAGCTTCTGGAAGTTGCATGCGACGCCAGCGATTACGTAGGGCAATGGCTACGGCTCTCTTGGCAGATTGTTGTCCAATGATATGTTCGTCTAACGCGTTTACCGTTTCTCTTGGCGTCATCTTGCTCATAATCTTATCTCTTCGCTATTCATCATGATCTTGTCTGCATCATGAGGGTATAAATTCAAATTTCCCGCTAGGTGTTAGGGGGTAAATAACCGTTAAACTGCTTGGGTATTATCTTCAAGCTGAGGGTCAATTGTGATGCATTCCACTGTTAAAGAATGGTTAGTGAATACACAAATATCAGCGGCAATTTTTAAACTCTTTTCCACTATGTCTTGGGCTTTCAAGTCTGTGTTATCAATCAGTGCACGTGCTGAGGCTTCTGCATAATTACCACCTGAACCTATCGCTAGGGCACCATGTTCTGGTTCAACTACATCACCGTTACCTGTGATGATCAGGGTACTGTGTTTGTTAGCAACAATTAACATGGCTTCTAGCTTACGTAGGGCTTTGTCGGAACGCCAATCTTTGGCTAACTCAACGGCCGCACGCACGAGGTCGCCTTGGTATTTCTCTAATTGACCTTCGAAGCGTTCGAATAGGGTAAAAGCGTCTGCTGTACCGCCGGCAAAGCCTGCTACAACTTCATTATGGTAAAGGCGGCGAACTTTGCGCGCGTTCCCTTTCATGACGGTATTGCCTAGGGATACTTGGCCATCTCCGCCAACAACGACTTGATTGCCTTTACGTACTGTTAGAATGGTTGTCATTGATCTACTCCAAATTCAATTAAAATAGAAAATGGGGGCAAGCAAGGACTTTTCAAGGATAGAGGTAACACATAGCGAAAAAGTCTTGCGCTTTTGTTACTAAGAAAGCCTGACTAGGGAAACGACGAATCACTCCTCCCGTCTCAGCGTTTGGATAAAACGCCTGAGACTTAAGACGAGAGTCGCAGCTTAATCGCAGTTTCCCTAGTCTTCCTTAGGGATCTTATAGGAGTAAGCTTGGATGTCTTTATTTGCTAATTTATCTTTGGCTCGGTTCATTTTAGAACGTGACACAAAAGGGCCAACCACAACACGGTACCAAGGCTGGCCATTTTCACCTATGGTTTTGCGTATCTTGGTATCCATACCTGATAAAATTAGATCTGCACGCATACGGTCCGCATCTTTATCATTACGAAATGAAGCGGCCTGAATCATGTAGAGGAAATCCTGCTCACCTCTTGGGGTGGACTTGTAAGCGTCTACGTGGCTGGTGTCTACTTCGCTGTCTTGCAGAATTTGGTAAAACTCAAAGTTTTCTTTTTCGTCAGTTTTCTTCGCTTCTTTTTTTACCGTTTGTGGAGCCTGTTTTTTCGGCTCGCTGGTTTTTTTCGGCGCAACTTTCTCTTTGGTAACCAAAGGCGCAGTGCTACTTTCAGGAGACACTTGGCTCAATTTAAACAGGGCAAAAATAAAGGCTAAAACCACGGCAGGGATTAACAACCACATCCACCATTTTACGGGCTTTGCTTTTGCCACAGGAGCCTGATGTCGAGTGGCTCCCTTTTTAGATTGGGTCCCTTTACGGGCCATTTGAATAAAATCGAACATGCTTCTCATTAAGGTTTAAAAAACTTGCCACATTATGCGCACTTGCTTAGTAAGTTTCTAGGGGGTCTACATCAATTGCGAAGCGAACTTTGCGTGATTGCGTGTTTTTTTCTAACCATAGACTTAAATGCTCGACTAACTGATGCAAAGGCGCTCTTTGCTTCGACTTGAGCGAGAGTAAATATCTATGTTGTCCCGCTTTTTTTACTATGATGGCAGCATAGGGGCCTAAATAATTTATTTCGTCTAATTGCTGTTGATCTAACATCAAACGTACTTGTTGTAGCAGGTTAAACGCTTCGTCTTCATCATGGGATTCTGTTCGAATTAAAACTTGATGACAAAAAGGCGGCCAATCTAAACGCTTCCTTTCTTGTAACTCTTGGGCCGCAAATGCTTGGTAGCCTTGATCACACAAGGTCAGTATCGACTCGTGGTCAGGATGATAGGTTTGTAGCAGTACTTTACCGGGTTTACTTGAACGGCCTGCTCGACCTGATACTTGCATGATGAGCTGAGCTGTTCTTTCCATACCTCGATAATCTGCTGAGAATAAACCAACATCCGCATCCATAACGACAACCAAGGTGACATTAGGAAAGTGATGTCCTTTCGCTAGCATTTGGGTGCCGATTAAAATAGCTTGATCATGCTCATGAATCTTATTGGTAATTTGTGTCAGTGCCGACTTTCTTTGAGTACTGTCTCTATCGACTCTTAGGATAGGAGTCTCTTTAAAGGCCTGGCTAAGTTGGATCTCTATTTGCTCAGTTCCTTCGCCTACGGTAGAAAGCTTTTCACTGCCGCACTCTGGGCATGAATAAACCAATGCTTGGTGGCGATCACAGTGATGGCAGTGAAGTTTGTTCGCTTTCTTGTGAACCGTTAAATTAACATCGCAATGTTCGCATTCAGCAATCCAGCCACAAGAATGGCACATTAAGGTTGGTGCATAGCCTCGACGATTCAAAAAAACTAAGACTTGCTCTTTTTTGGCTAGCGTCGCCTGCATAGCGGTAAGTGTGGTTTCACTAAAACCATAAAAGAGGGTTTCTCCTCGTAAATCCACTCGAGCCATTTCAGGTAGTTTTGCATTGCCGGCTCTTTGGCGTAGTTTGAGCCATTGATATTTGTTTTGCCATGCGTTTAAGAGGCTTTCAAAGCATGGGGTGGCACTACCCAGAATAACAGGGACTTTCGCTGCCTGAGCTCTGACTATGGCAAGGTCTCTAGCATGATAACGAAAACCTTCTTGCTGTTTATACGAGGCGTCGTGCTCTTCATCTATGATGATGAGACCTAAATCAGGACAAGGGACAAAGATACCTGAGCGGGTGCCTATAATGACTTTGGCCCGGTTTTGTCGCGCCATGAGCCAAGCATCTAGCCTCTCTCTGTCATTCATATTTGAGTGTAGTAAGACGATATCTGTATTAAATCTATTCTCAAAGCGCTTCAGTGTTTGTGGTGTTAATCCAATTTCAGGGACTAATACAAGCGTTTGCTTGTCTTGTTTGATCATCTCTTCGATTAAGCGCAGATAGATTTCTGTCTTGCCACTGCCTGTGATGCCATCTAATAGAGACACATTAAACTCATTGAGTTTGGGCATAATGGTATCTAGGGCATGGGCTTGTTCTGCATTTAGCGTGTGGGGAACTTCTTTTTGATGTCCATGATGCTCGACATTTTTACTGAAGTGTTTTTGCACCCGCTGAATAAGCTGCTTTTCTTCCAACGCTTTGGCGGCGCTGGCCGAGAGAGAATGTAATGCCATCAGTTGTGGGCTAATACCATTCGCATGACTTTGCACAGCGGCTAGAAAATCTTGTTGTCTTGGAGCGCGTTTTAATTCAGCAGGATTAAATGACTTACCTAGTTCTGTAATACACCACCAATTTTCTGTCCTAAAATCCGCTTTTTCACCTTTACGTAAGAGCACAGGTAAAGCATGAAAAAGCACTTCACCTATCGGATGGTGGTAATACCTCTGGGCCCAGTTGGCGAGTTTAAGAATCTCAGCATCCAATACTGGCTGATCATCATGTAATGAGGTGATGGGCTTAACTTGGTTCTCATCCCATTCAGTCTCATAACTTAAGGCGGCTATGATGGCAAAGCGTGTGCTATTGCCAAAGGGAACTTTAATACGCATGCCTACTTTCAACTCATGCCTTAAGGCAATTGCCTTAGGAACCTTGTAGTCAAACAAAGTGCGCATGGGCACAGCCAAGGCAACTTTGACAAAAGGATGAGGAGTTAATAGCGCTTCATGCATGGACAGGACCTAGCCTTAATCGAGATTGAGTTTGTTATCTTATTGGATTTTAAACTTTTTTTAGGTTGAACGCCTGATAAGCGCAAGAATCAATGCAAAATAACTTGCCGAAAGTGCTAATGACGCCTAAAATACGCGGCTCTTGGAACCAGTGTACAATGTCTGTACAACAAATTGTGCGGTGCTTGACTCTCTTTTAACCTTAGATGTTATTAGACAAGATCATGTGGCGGCACACCAAAACTTAAAGGCGATCGTTATGAAAAAAGATATCCATCCTACTTATACAGCGATTACAGCAACTTGTACTTGCGGTAATACACTAAGCCTAAACACTACTTTAGGTAAAGATCTTCACATTGATGTGTGCAGCCAATGCCACCCTTTCTACACAGGTCAGCAAAAAATGCTTGATACTGGTGGTCGTGTTGATCGTTTCAACAAGCGTTTCGGAGCGCGTCGTTCTTCTAAGTAATATTTTTATATTATTTAATCGAATGATTAACTCTCAAAAAAAGCGTCAACCTTGGTTGGCGCTTTTTTTATGCCTGCTCATAACTGGTGTTATTTTTAGTTCTCCCTCATTCGCATCAGCTGCCCCTTCTTTATGTTTAGCTAAAGGCCAAGTAACCAAAGCGTTTGTTACCCGTGTTGTTGATGGGGATACGCTTATTTTAAAAGCAGAAAATGGTGAAAAAGATAAAAGTATTAGGCTGGTTGGCGTTAATACACCTGAACTCGACCATAAAGCAGGGCAACATCAGGCATTCGCTTGGCAAGCTTTTCAGTTTTTAAAGTCTTTTGAGAATAAGTACATCTATTATCAAGAAGGTCCTGATAAAAGAGACAGATATGGACGCTATTTATACTACTTATTTGATATTGATCGAATTTCAATAGGAAGTCGGTTAATATCTCAAGGATTAGGTTATCGAATTGCGATACCGCCAAATATTAAATACCAATCTTGTTTAATTAAGGCAGAAGCACTGGCGCAAGAGCAGCAGCTCGGCGTTTGGCGCAAGAAACAACAATGGCAGCCACAAGCGGGTTTTGTTGTCGCAAATGTAACCATAACTTCTGTTACCCGCAACCGTGGTGGATGGTGGCTAAAAACCAAACAGGGTTTAGTTATCAATTTACCCAAAGCTTATGCTGATCAGTGGTCCGAATCTAGCGTCTTCCATTTAGAGGAGCAGCGCCTTCAAGTGAGAGGATGGCAATATTTTAGAACATCTAAAAAAGCCGAACATAAGTCATGGGTTTTGTTGATAAAACACCCCAATGATTTGCAGTTAGTACTAGAATAGGACGGGTCCCAGAATAATATTGCAAAATATTAGTGTTTTTTCACGATATGAAAATTTTATTCTGGTATTTATTCTCTAAAAGAGAAACTATATACAGATAAGTTATTATTGGTTTTAAACCAATAAAGTTAGAGTAAAGCTGCACTAAAAAAATAATCTAATAATTGTCTAAAAACACCTAAACGGAAATCAATACAATGGCCGAAGATTTGAAACAAGCCGCGCTTGAATATCATGAACACCCAGTTCCAGGAAAGCTAAGTGTGACTATCACTAAGTCTACAGAGACAGCTCGTGACCTGTCTTTAGCGTATAGCCCTGGTGTTGCTGAACCTTGCCGTGAAATTGCAAAAGATCCTGAAACAGCGTATCGCTACACAGGTAAAGGTAACCTAGTTGCCGTAATTTCTGATGGTTCTGCTATTCTAGGTCTAGGTAATCTTGGCCCATTAGCTTCAAAACCAGTTATGGAAGGTAAAGGCGTACTTTTCAAACGCTTTGCTGGTGTTAACTCGGTTGATGTTGAAGTTGAATCTGAAAGCCCTCAAGCTTTTATCGATACTGTTGCTCGCATCGCGAACACATATGGCGGTATCAACCTAGAAGATATTAAAGCACCTGAATGTTTTGAGATTGAGCGTCAGCTGATCGAAAAATGTAGTATTCCTGTGTTCCATGATGACCAACACGGTACAGCGATTGTAACGGCTGCGGGTCTATTAAACGCACTTGAGCTTCAAGGTAAAGATATTGCGACTGCAAAAATCGTTTGCCTAGGTGCGGGTGCTGCTGCGACGGCATGTATGAAACTTATCATCAGCTGTGGTGCACAACGTGAAAACATTTATGTATTGGACCGTAAGGGTGTGATCCACTCTGGTCGTGATGACCTAAACCAATACAAGGCAATGTTCGCTATCGATACTGATAAGCGTACTCTGGACGATGCAATTGATGGTGCTGATGTATTTATCGGTGTATCTGGTCCTAACCTATTGTCTGCAGAGCAATTAACAAAAATGGCTGCTAACCCAGTTGTCTTTGCTTGTTCTAACCCAGATCCAGAAATCAGCCCAGAATTGGCTCACGCAACACGTGATGATCTAATCATGGCAACAGGTCGTTCTGACTACCCTAACCAGGTAAACAACGTACTTGGCTTCCCATTCATCTTCCGTGGCGCACTAGATGTTCGTGCGACTAAGATCAATGAAGAAATGAAAGTTGCTGCTGTACATGCGCTTAAAGATCTAGCGAAAGAGCCAGCACCAGCTGACGTTATCGAAGCCTACAACGGTGAAGTAATGGAATTTGGTAAGGCTTACATCTTGCCTAAGCCACTAGATAGCCGTCTATTGACTGTTGTATCTGGTGCTGTTGCACAAGCTGCTGTTGATTCAGGTGTAGCGTCTCTACCCTACCCTGACTTCTACCCACTAACAGATCTAGAACGCTTCTAAGACTGTTATTAGGTATTGAAAAAGCCGGATTTAGATCCGGCTTTTTTGTGTCTATAGAAAAAGAGCTTTACTCTATAGGCATAGCAAATGAGGCATGCTTAGTGGTTTTACGATTTACCTCAGGTATTTAAATAAAGACCTTTGTTAAAGTTGAGCGAGTAATAACAGTTATATTATTAATGCAAACGGGCATGGAGGCCTAAAATAAGATGAATAAGTATATTAAAAACCTCCCCATCCTGTTAAAAGGCTTAGGTCTTGCCTTCAAGAACTTTTTTAGCCGAAAAGATTGGGGGGGGGTGAAAAATAAACCCTCTAAAAAGTTGCAACCTGTTGCTAAACGGACTAAGAGTAGGGATTGGGATTGGGCTAGGGCTAGGGATAGGAGAAGTTAAAGCGATTAGATCACTAATGTTAGTGTGATCTATTCATTTTGAGGTCTGATTTTAGGGGCCTAAATTTGGATTTTAACAGCGGGCTCTTGGGCATTTAAAACTGGAGCGCTGTTGTGCAAAGCCTTTTCTCCTTCGCTGCCATCCTCTTCTTTAACGCTTGCTAGCAAGTGAACACCTTGTTGAAGGTTTCAACAAGGTGTGGGTAAGGTGTTTGAGGTGATGGGAGTAATCTAAGTTGAATTAGAAAAGCTCTTCTAAAATAGGCTCTTCTTTGGCTTCAATGATTTCATTAATGCCGGCATTATCAGAACTAATGGTGCCGGTTTGGGTACTGGCTAATTTCATCTCTGGCACATTCTCTTCGCGGAAAACTTCAAAGATGGCATCTTTTTGGCCAGGCTGTGCGCGATCTCCTGTTTTAGGGTCGATTCTCACTGTGACTAGGCTTGAGGGTTTGTCGATGTAAGAGGGCTCGGTATTGGCCAAGGCATCACGCATATATTCTATCCAAGTTGGCAATGAAACTGACCCGCCCCATTCGCCACGGCCAAGAGGTTGTGAATTGTCAAAGCCGCTCCATACAGTGGTCACTACATCCCCATTAAAGCCTGAGAACCAAGCATCACGGCCATCGTTAGTGGTACCTGTTTTACCTGCAATATCATCGCGCTTAAGTACACGGGCACGTCGACCTGTACCGTATTTAATTACATCACGCATCATGTCATAGACGATGTAATCCACTTCTGGGTCTAGCACCTGAGGAGCAACGGGCAGGGTTTGAACCCCTTCATCTGTGTCGAATAGGGCACTTGCTAGCGATTCTTCTGTTTCTTCTTCAAGCTCAAGTGGTGTACAACGTTCGCACACAGTAATAGGTCTGGAACGATATAATTCTTCACCATCACGGCCTAATACCTTGTCGATAATATAAGGTTTAACTTGGAAACCACCGTTAGATAAGACAGCGTAACCTGTGGCAATTTGTAAGGGAGATAAGTTAGCACTACCAAGCGATAAGGACAGGTTGTTGGGCAACTCTTGTGGATCAAAGCCAAAACGACGTAGGAATTCAAGCGTTGGCCTCACTCCCATTTCGTCCAGCAATCTTACAGACACAATATTTTGTGAGCGATACAAGGCTTGGCGAATTCGAGTGGGCCCATAAAATTTGCCGCCATCGTTCGTCGGACGCCAAGCACTGGCAAGGTTAGGGTCGTTAAAGACTACAGGCGCATCATTAATAATGCTCGCCGCGCTATAACCAGATGAAATCGCGCTAGAGTAGATAAAAGGTTTAAAACTAGAGCCAGGTTGGCGTTTAGACTGAGTCACACGGTTAAACTTGTTATGACTAAAGTTAAGGCCGCCCACTAAGGACTGAATGGCGCCATTTTTGCTGTTTAATGAAATAAGCGCGCTTTGTGCTAATGGAATTTGAGAGAGCTTCCAGCCAAGTTTGCTATCAGGTTTGACACGAACAATATCGCCTTTTACCAAGATGTCTTGAACTGACTTTGGTTTAGCACCTTGTTGGTCATTATCAATAAAGGGTTTTGCCCATTTCATTGCATTCCAGCTAAGTTCTGCTCTTTCACCGTTATCAAGACGAATTTCTGCGGTTTTCTCTTCAGTCGATAACACTAAAGCAGATTGCCATTTGCCAACTTTAGAGAACTTCTTTAGCTCTTTAACTTGCTCTTCTAGCGGCGCTTCAACAAGGTCAGGACGGGTTTCATCTGAGCCGCGATAACCATGGCGTTCGTCATAACTTGAAAGGCCGAAAAGAATCGCATCATTAGCAGACTCCTGTAAACGAGAGTCTATCGTGGTGTAAACGCTCATACCTTCTTCATAAAGGGCTTTACCAAAGGTTTGGAATAACTCTGCACGCACCATCTCAGCCACATAATCCGCGCTAACTTCAGATTGTATACCATAGTTCTTAGCGGTGATCGGAGCAGCTACCGCTTCTTCGTAGCTGTCTTTATTAATCATGCCGAGGAAAAGCATGCGCTGTAAAATCCAGTTACGGCGAATCAAAGCACGGGAAGGGCGGTTGATAGGGTTAAAGCTTGAAGGCGCTTTGGGCAAACCCGCAATCATGGCGATTTGTGCCAGATTTAGCTTATCCAGTGTGGTGTTGTAATAGACTTGCGCTGCGGCTTGGAAACCATAGGAGCTTTTGCCCAAGTAAATTTTATTCATGTAGAGCTCAAGGATTTCTTGCTTGGAAAGCTCTTGCTCCATTTTTAACGCGATAATAATTTCGGTAAATTTACGGACGAAGGTTTGCTCAAAGGTAAGGAAGTAGTTTCTCGCAACCTGCATTGTGATGGTACTACCACCACCGACAATGTGTCCTGTGGTAAGAATTTGCAGCGCTGAACGTGCCAAACCCATAATGTCGACACCTGGGTGACCATAGAAGTTACTGTCCTCGGCTGCAAGTACGGCACCTTCTAACATCGCCGGAATTTCTTCATAAGAAATTGGGGTGCGACGCTTTTCTCCAAATTCTTCGATCAACTTACCATCTAAGGTGTAAATTCGCAGAGGCACCTGTAATTCGGTTGCTCGCATTTCTTCAACGGTAGGGATTTTATCTTCAACGCTTTTGTAAAAAGCATAAGAGATACCAACAGCTGAGATTGCGCCAAACAAAGAGAGTAATAAGAATATTTTTAAAAAACGGGCCATGTCTCACCTAGGTTGGAGAAATTGTAAAAAGAACAGTATTAACAATTGACCAGATTATACCTAATTGTGCTTAGCTTGCGTGTATTAAGTTGGCTTATCTCTGTATCAATTTTGTCATTGTTTTGAGTCTGTTAGCTGTAAAAGGTTTCATTTTTACAAAGTAAAATACCGTCAAGGAGCCTATTCTTAAGTGACTTTAGAGGTAAAGGGCTAAAACATGATATGTGTTTTTGTTTTATAGGAGAAAATAAACTATTTTATTTGAGTAGAAGAATCATTTAATTCATTTATAAAAAGATAAGGTCAGCAATAACTTAGCCTGATGCTGGTCGCTATAGTAGGGAAGTTTATTGCTAGGAGTGGCCAGTAAATAGATATGATTATGAATTAACACAAAATTCAAGGATGGATTTATGTTGTTAACAAAGTACTACCTATTGGTGTGCTTACCCGAAGGTATTCATTTTTATGATTTAAACCTTGATAACAAACAGGGTTATAAATCTTTAGCTGATTTGCTGTTATTACAGCAAAGTTTGCATTTGTCGATGGATGACTATCTATCTCAAGGTATGTGTCTTGAATTAAGCAAACAAGAAAGAAAGTTGCTTACATCCCCTTTATGCCAAGTGTTTCTGCTTGTGCCAGATGCTTGGATTAGATCAATTGAAACTCAACTCCCCTTAACTAATTCCCGTCAGGTTAAGAGTCTTGCCGCCTTAGCTTTAGCGTCCGAAGTCAGTCATTTAGCGCCAGAACGAGTTTGTTATCGCTATAGTGCTAATGAGAAGGATGATGAATGGTTGCTTAGTGTCACAACCGCGTCAAAAGGTATTTATGATGTTATTTGCGACAAGTTGCCAAAAGCTTCCCGTTTTAAAGGAATTGTCTCTCAGCAAGACTGCTTTCAGCTATTTACAGGTCAAAGCGTAAAACAACCTCATAAAGCACTGGCTGCTTTAAGTATCACGCCAAGTATTAAGCAAGCCAGTATTACTGCTGCGCAGTATGCCCAACGTTGGGTGGCTTTGCTCTGCATGGTTTTTATTTCACAGCTAGTTTTATTATTTAGCTATGAGTCTGAAAAGCAGGATTTAGAGGCCGCCGCTTTTCGTCTTGAACAAGCCCAACTCAATAGTGTGTCCTTGGCACAGGTTCGTCCTAATCAGGCCAGCCTAGTTGCTAAAAAAATGATGCAGCTATTGCCTTTAGATATACGCATAAACTCTATATCTAATGAGAATGATGTTTCATGGCTGGGCATTAGTGTTGATAGTGAACAATTACTAACTAGTTTTTCAGTTTGGCAAAATAAATGGAAAAATGTGCAGCTGACACTTATGGATGAGTGGCAGCAACCTATTAACCTTGAGGATATTAAGCAAGCATATCCGACGACAAGAACAAGGAGTGTTCTAAATGTTGTTATTCAAATCCAGCAAAAATAACAGGTCTCTTATCACGGGGACTGAAAATAGCCGAGTTCAGATGAGGTCTTTAGGGTGGCCTCCAATTAGCTTAGCAACTGTGGTTCTCGCCTTTATCTTGGCAAGCTTAGCTTGGTACCCAAGTTTTATCAGTCTTAAAGAGGAAACCTTAGCGCTTGAACAAGATCAAAAAAAGCTACTTAGGCAAAGTAAAATATTACAAAGCCTTTTAGATAAATCGAATCATCCTATCTGGCTGGATAATTATTCTTGGTTAACCTGGCAGGCAGAGACAGAAAGAGCGGATCTGTTTCGCAACAGTATTCTTAGTCATAAGGATAAAGGAGCGACTCCCTTATTGTTTTATATTTCTTTGCAAGGGGCTTCTAGTTACCAAGAATGGATGACGATATTAAATAAGTTATTTGATCAGTATTCATTACGACCGAGTTATGAGCAGATTTATTGGTTAGAAAGTGGTTTGTTAGATATGAACTTACAATTGCAGTTCGTACCAAAGAAGTTTGCTGTGAAAAAGTACCAACCTCTACCTAACCGGTTTTACCAAACCTGGCCAAAAGATATTGAAGTACTTGCTGCTTTGAAGTGGCAAGATAAACGTATTCTTAAAATGCGAGTAGAGGAGAGGGACCTTTCTTTGGAGCTTGGAGATTGGGTGCCTGCTTTAGCGGCTAATTTGGTGTCACTTAGTGATAAACAGGCTGTTTTTCAACAGCAATATATGAGTTCAACTTTTGTTGACCAAGCACAGCCTAATCTGGTTCTAAATTATTTGAACACAGCAGACTTGTCCGATGTAAATTTACAACTTGATTTGGAGAGGGGCAAACAGGGTCAAGTAGAGGAACTTCCTCAAGTAGCACTTCGATATGAGGGGCTGGAGGATGATATTTAGGTTGTGGTTTTTCATTATCTCTTTCTGTGTACCTGCTTTTGCAATGGATGTGCAGGTAAAGGATAAAAGTATTCAAGACTTTTTACCTTGGCTAGCGGCAGAAACAGGTAATAGCCTTATGTTAAGTCCTGCGATTAAAGTAAATTTAAGCTTGTCTTTAACTGGGGTTAGTTGGTCAGAACTCATAGAGTCGATTGCGACTCAGCATAAGTTAGATTTAGCTTGGTCAGAAAATACGGCGATCTTGATGCCGAAAGCACTCATATCTGATGAGCCAAAATCTGAGATTGAAGGTCAGGGTAAAGAAAGTACACCATGTGTCACTCGCTTTTGGCACCTTGAGCATGCACTCGCCGAAAAAGTTAGCCAGCACTTGAAACGCCTATATCCAGATTTAGTGACCTCCTTCGATAAAAGAACTAATTCCATAGTTAGTCGTAGCTGTAGAGAGCTTCATGCTTTGGAAGAGACCGTTACTTGGCTTGATTCACCGGTTAGGCAGATAGAAATTAGTGCGCGTATTGCGCAGGTTCAAAATGCGACTGAAAAACAGATAGGAGTTGAGTGGCAGGGGCAAATGTTAGGTGACACCTTGTCTACGGCTGAAGGGCTTGTTGATCTTGCAACGACGGGAGCGACTTCAGGCTTATCTTTTGCGGTTACGAAAAGTGATGATCTGTTGGCGTTAAACTTAAGTTTCTTAGAATCTAATGGTCTGGCGAATATCGTCTCTGAACCTAAAATTGTGACGGCAGAAGGGCAAATGGCCCGTATTGAATCTGGTACAGAGGTGCCTTATCAAACGAAAGATGACGATGGAACTAGGGTGGAGTTTAAGCAGGCAGGTTTAACCTTAGAAGTTATCCCCTTTGTGAAAAAGGGCGACAAGGTTCAGCTTAGTTTAAAAATACATCAGGATGCAGTGGGAGAGATGTATAATGGTGTGCCCAGTATTGAAACTAACCGAATTAATACTCAGGTGGTTGTCGGTAACGAAGAGACATTAATTCTAGGTGGCATATATAGGGATGAAGTATGGGAAAGTATGAGTAAAGTTCCATTTTTGGGAGACTTACCTTTGGTCGGAGCCTTGTTTAGACAGCAGACCCAAAGGCAAGAAAAAGTCGAATTACTTGTATTTATTACTCCAAAACTGCTACAAATGTCTTATTACTAGGCTATGGCCTATCTCTGTTTAATTCTGATGTATTTGAACATAATGAATAATGCCCCCAATATCATTCTAGTTGGCCCAATGGGCGCTGGAAAAACGACTATAGGTCGTTTATTGTCACAATCACTTGGTCGTGAGTTCTTCGATTCCGACCGAGTCATCGAAGAAAATGCAGGGGCTGATATCCCATGGATTTTCGATAAAGAAGGTGAAGATGGTTTCCGTCGACGTGAAACTCAAGCCTTACATGATCTGACCCAAGAATATGGCTCTACTATTGTTATGGCGACAGGTGGTGGTGCGGTAATGCGAGATGAAAATCGCGACATTCTTCGCAAAGGTGGCCTAGTGGTTTACCTATATGCTTCTGTTGCTCAGCAACTATCTCGTACTTCAAAGAGCAATCACAGGCCGCTGTTGCAAAACGGTAATCCAAAACAAGTCTTAACAGATTTGTTTAAATTACGTGATCCCTTATACCGTGATGTCGCTGGTTTGATTGTTGAAACTGATTCCCGTAATCCAAAAGTGGTTGCTAATAAAGTTTTAGATGCAATAAAGCGTCACTTAAATAAAGAGAGTGCTTGTTAATGCAAACCTTGAATGTCGATCTTGGTGATCGTAGTTACCCTATTTATATCGGCGCTGGTGTACGTCACAAAAAAGAATTGTTTGCAGATGCCATAAAAGGCAAGCAAGTGATGATAGTGACCAATGAAACAGTAGCGCCATTGTATTTAGATGCTTTGGTTAACCTGTTAGCAAATGATTACCAAGTTGATACCTGTATTTTGCCTGATGGTGAAAGTTATAAAACCTTAACTACTTATGAAATGATCATGACGCGTCTGCTAGAAGCACGTCATAATCGTACTACTACAATTGTTGCTTTAGGTGGCGGTGTAATTGGTGATATGGCAGGTTATGCCGCTGCTACCTATCAAAGGGGTGTTAACTTTATTCAGGTGCCTACCACTTTATTATCTCAGGTTGATTCGTCTGTTGGTGGAAAAACGGGTGTTAATCATGCCCTAGGTAAAAATATGATAGGGGCTTTTCACCAGCCTCAAGCCGTGATCATAGACACGGATTCACTCTCCACACTACCCAAAAGAGAACTGTCAGCCGGCATGGCTGAGGTGATCAAATACGGTATGATTTGCGACCTAGAATTCTTTGATTGGCTTGAAGCTAACATGGAAGCATTAATGGCTTTATCTCAAGAACATATTAGCGATGCTATTTATCGTTCTTGTGCAGCTAAAGCTCATGTTGTTGCTCAAGATGAAAAAGAAAATGGTATTCGCGCTATTTTAAATCTAGGTCATACCTATGGTCATGCGATAGAAACAGAAATGGGTTATGGTGTTTGGCTGCACGGCGAAGCTGTTGCGGCAGGAACCATGATGGCATTGGATCTATCTTGGCGTATGGGTAATTTAACAGACGAAGATTTGGTCCGTAGTCAGGCTATTTTAAAAGCGGCAGGTTTACCTACTTTACCGCCAACGGATATGACGCTGGCGTCTTTTGTGCGTTGTATGTTGGTTGATAAAAAGGTGCTTGATGGTAGTTTGCGCCTTGTGCTTGTTAAAGCATTAGGTGATGCCATAGTAACATCAGACTTTCCAATGGCTATGTTTGAAAGTGGTGTAAATGATGCGTTAGAATTTAGCCAATCAATCGCATAAAAGGTATTGGGATCAGTATTGCAGAGGATTAGCAAGGGGACGAATGGCTGAATCAAGTTTTCAGTTTGATTTAGACGAAGCATTAGATCAGCAGCCTAAGGTTATGCTGAGGGATCCTTTCGCCTCAATATCTGCTCCCTACTTCGCCACTGAAGAGCGAAATCAACAACTTGCCTTACTAGAGCATCTAAGCCGTTACAGTTCTATGCTGTTTGTTGTTGAGGGTGTTAAAGGCAGTGGTAAGACTGCCTTTATGGAAGAGTTTGCTCGCCAACAATCAGACATTGCGATTATCAGCCGTGTTAAAGGCGGCATGTTAATGACAGCAGGTCAGCTGTTGGAGAACATATACAAGGGCTTCCCAGAAGGGGTTAATGGCTTAACCATAGACTCAAGTTTTGGTCCTTTATTAAAGTTCGCTAAAGACAGAGAGCAAGTTGGCCAAAGCGTCTTACTGCTAATAGATAATGCCCATGAGTTAAATACAGATGCCGTCACCATGCTATTGGACATGATTGCATTAGCCAACGAGAACCAAGCGGTTCCTCATGTGGTTCTATTTAGTGAGCAACCGATACAGAGAAACTTAGACTCTTATCAAAAGTCTCGCTTTGATCAACTTAGTCATTCCCAAACACTTTCTCCTTATAGTTTTGAGCAGACACAAGCTTATCTATTACATAGAGTGCGAAGTATAGGCGGTGAAATTAATCTGCCTTTTAATGAGCGCCAGCTAAAAACTATTTTCCAAGAATCCGCAGGTTACCCTGGTGCGATCAATCAGGTTGCTCGACGTCTAATGGGCAAAGGTGCTGAAAAAAGTAAATTTAACTTGAGTCTTGGCCTTGGCTTAGGTTTCCCGCTTGTGCATATGGCGCTTTTATCTGTTGTTATGCTGGCGATCTTAATCACAGTTATTTTTAATGATTCAGAATCTAAAAGCAGCACAAAAACCACAGGTAAGGTTATTCCTTTAACGAGTAACTCTCAGTTAAGTAGTAATCAGAATCGTACCTCTTCAACCATAGCGAAAATTGAACAGGTACAAAGAGGGTTAGAAAACAATAAGGCTATCTCGTTACCGCCGATTCCTATGGATGCCAGAGTGCCTCCTAAGTCAGAGCCTGAAAAGACAACAGATACAAGTATTGCCTCTACGGCGAAAACGCTAGCAACTCAAGCGTTGGCAAATACTAATGTGACTACTCCTAAGAGTGCTGAGCCTAAGGTGACCCAGCCTAGTGTGTTGACGACCCAAGGACGAAGCACCAGTGTTGTTGCTGCCCCGATTGTTAGCAATACTCAGCCAAGAGTTGCTAACAATCCGGTAAAACAAGAGAGTGCTGTTGCCAGTGCACAAGCCGACAGGTTTGATAAAACGACTTGGTTACTAGGGCAAAACCCAAACCGCTATACTTTACAGCTATTAGGTACACATACCTTATCGACCGTGAAGGATTTTATTCGGGATCAGGGTAGTTTAGATGGTCTTTCCTACTTTGAAACTGTGCATAATGGCCGAGAATGGTTTGTTGTTGTATACGGTTTATACCGTAATCGAAGCCAAGCTATTGCTGGAATTGAAGCTTTACCAAGAGATTTACGTGCTTTAACCCCATGGGCTAGAGGATTACGCGGAATTCAGCAGGATATACGTAAAGCTCAGTAATCTTGCCTTAAAATCTCTAAATCTTGGCTCTAAACAGGCTTATCAACTGATAATCTCTTCGAAATCGTATGATTTTTAATCAAAAACGTCCTTAATTTACCAAAAACAAGCAATAATCTGCTTTAAAAGGCAGAAAAAACCATTTTCCACTGAAATTTCTGTTCGAACAGAATAATTTTCTGCTGAGTAAAAAGCTCACCAGATAAAATGCTTTCTTTTGCTGCTTTCTGTCATTAAAACACCCCTAAATCCCTATAAAATAACAGAAACTTTGATTTTGCTAATTTGAGCAAGCTAGATTTGCAGGGTACTATGGCCATCAAATTATAGTTGGCAATTTTTATCGACCATCATTCTCATCCTAAAAATGAGTCAGTCAGCCAACACAAAGATATTGCGATACAGTCAGCGATATCTTCAAAGAATTCTAATCTAGTTTTTTACGTTTATATTTTGTGGGAGTTGGCGTATGAATACAGGTCTTTACCGTCCTGGTGAGTTCAAAGACAACTGTGGCTTTGGTTTGATCGCTCATATGGAAGGCGATGCTAGTCACGATTTGTTGAAAACAGCCATTGAGTCATTAACTTGTATGACACACCGTGGTGGTATCGCGGCAGATGGAAAAACAGGTGATGGTTGCGGATTGTTAATCCAAAAACCTGATGGTTTTTTACGTGAAGAAGCATACAAGCTGTTTAATCACACCTTATCTGATTTGTATGGTGTGGGTATGGTGTTCTTGGATCAGGAAGAAGCCCTGGCAAATGAACAGCGTGATGTTTTAAGTAAAAGCTTACAAGATCAAGGTTTGAAACTAGTGGGCTGGCGTGAAGTGCCAACTGATCCTGCTTGCCTTGGTGAGATTGCGATTGATTGTTTACCTCGAATTGAACAGGTTATTATTGATAGTAACCGTATGGACGCGCGTACCTTCGCAACTCGTTTGTTTGTTGCTCGTCGCCGCGCTGAAATTGCATTAACTCAATATGAAAACTTTTACATCTGCTCTTTATCTGACAAGGTTTTGTCTTATAAGGGTCTGATGATGCCGGTTGACCTACCTTCTTTCTATAAGGATCTAGGTGATGCACGTATGCAGACAGCTATCTGTGTATTCCACCAAAGGTTCTCCACTAACACCTTGCCAAAATGGCCATTGGCGCAACCTTTCCGTATGGTTGCTCATAACGGTGAGATCAATACGATTGATGGTAACCGTAACTGGGCTTTGGCGCGTTCTAGCAAGTTACTTTCGCCGCTTATCCCTGAAATGGAAGAGCTAAAACCTTTGGTAAACACTACGGGTTCTGACTCTTCTTCTATGGATAATATGTTAGAGCTATTGGTAACTGGCGGCATGGATATCTTCCGTGCAGCACGCATGATTATTCCACCTGCATGGCAGAACGTGGAAAACATGGACCCTGACCTACGTGCTTTCTATGAGTACAACTCAATGCACATGGAACCTTGGGATGGCCCAGCTGGTTTGGTAATGTCTGATGGTCGTCATGCTGTATGTATGCTTGACCGTAATGGCTTGCGTCCAGCGCGTTGGGTTATGACCAAAAATGGCTATATGACAGTGGCTTCTGAGATAGGTACTTATAACTACAAGCCTGAAGATGTTGTCGCTAAAGGACGCGTTGGCCCTGGCCAAATGCTAGTGGTTGATACTCAAACAGGTAAAGTACTGCATACTGCTGATATAGATAGCCGTTTGAAAGTCGCACATCCTTACAAAAAATGGTTGAAGCAAGAGTCGATTCGTATCGAATCTCTATTAGTTGAATCTAAGCAAGAATTTGAACACTTCACATCAGAAGAAATGCTGGAATATCAAAAAATGTTCCAAGTAAGCTTTGAAGAACGTGAACAAATTTTCCGCCCGTTAGCAGAAAGTGGGCACGAAGCGACCGGCTCTATGGGTGATGATACGCCTATGGCAGTTATGTCTAGCCGTACACGTCCTGTTACTGATTACTTCAGACAGAAGTTTGCTCAGGTAACCAACCCGCCAATCGATCCACTACGTGAATCTATTGTTATGTCGTTGGAAACGTGTATTGGTCGTGAACGTAATCTGTTTGAAGAAACACCAAAACACGCAAACCGTATCATCATGTCTTCGCCGATATTATCGCCGCGTAAGTTCAGCCGTTTATTGGCAATGGATGACTACAGATTCCGTTTGGTACGTCTAAACACTAATTATAATCCAGATGATGTTAGCCTAGAGCAAGCGATTAAAAACTTGCAAGCAGGTGCTGAAGAAGCCGTATTAAACGGCGCTGTGATTGTTGTACTGACAGATCGTGATATTGAAAAAGGCATGCTGCCAATTCCTGCGCCTATGGCGACAGGTGCAGTGCATCACCATTTAACACAAGCTGGTTTACGTTGTGACACTAATATCATTTGTGATACTGGTTTTGCCCGTGACCCGCATCAATTTGCTGTCTTGTTAGGCTTTGGTGCAACGGCAGTTTATCCATACCTAAGTTTCCGTTTGATCAACGACATGATTGATAACGGTGAAGTGCTAGGTAATCCGATTAGTTGCCACTCTAACTACCGTAAGGGTATTAACAAAGGTTTGATGAAAATCCTATCTAAGATGGGTATTTCGACTGTCGCTTCTTACCGTGGTGCGCAATTATTTGAAGCAGTTGGTTTGGCACAAGAGGTAATCGACCTTTGCTTTAAAGGGGTTGCTAGCCGAATTCAAGGAGCTAAGTTCGTTGACTTCCAAGCAGAGCAAGCACGTATTGCTGTGAATGCATGGAAACAGCGTAAGCCGATCGAGCAGGGTGGTTACCTTAAGTATGTTCATGATGCTGAGTACCATGCCTTTAACCCAGATGTGGTTCGTAATCTGCAGGCGGCAGTGAAAAGCGGTGAATTTAAAGATTTCGAGAAATACACGGATCTAGTCAATAATCGTCCCGCTTCTATGTTGCGTGACTTATTTGCTATCTCTGATGATGCTAAGCCAATTGAGCTTGATTCGGTTGAATCTGCTGATGCTATTTTAAAGCGTTTTGACTCAGCGGGTATGTCCTTAGGGGCCTTGTCTCCAGAAGCTCACGAAGCGTTGGCACAAGCAATGAACGAGCTAGGTTGTCGCTCTAACTCTGGTGAAGGTGGTGAAGATGCATCCCGTCACGGTACAGAACGTCGCTCTAAGATTAAGCAAATTGCCTCAGGCCGTTTTGGTGTGACACCCGAATACTTGGTTAATGCTGAAGTGCTTCAGATTAAAGTGGCACAGGGTGCTAAACCAGGTGAAGGCGGTCAGTTACCAGGTGGTAAAGTAAATGGACTGATTGCGCGTCTGCGTTATGCGGTTCCTGGTGTGACACTGATTTCACCTCCTCCGCACCATGATATTTATTCAATCGAAGATTTAGCTCAGCTGATTTTTGACTTGAAACAGGTAAACCCAGAAGCACTCGTTTCTGTGAAGCTAGTATCTGAGCCGGGTGTAGGAACAATCGCTGCAGGTGTTGCAAAAGCCTATGCAGACTTGATTACTATTTCAGGCTATGACGGTGGTACTGCTGCGTCGCCGCTTACTTCTATTCGCCATGCGGGCTCTCCATGGGAACTAGGTTTAGCAGAAGCACAACAAGCGCTTCGTGCTAACGATCTACGTGGCAAGATTCGTCTACAAACAGACGGTGGCCTAAAAACAGGTTTAGATGTTGTTAAAGCGGCTATCTTAGGTGCTGAAAGCTTTGGCTTTGGTACCACACCTATGGTTGCTATGGGTTGTAAGTTCCTACGTATCTGTCACCTAAATAACTGTGCGACTGGTGTCGCAACTCAAGATCAGCATCTTCGTGATGACTACTTCTTGGGTACTGTGGACATGATCAAGAACTTCTTCCTATTCATGGCAGAAGATACACGCCAATGGTTGGCTAAGTTAGGTGTCGCGACGCTACAAGACCTGATCGGCCGTACTGACTTATTAACCATTTTAGACGGTGAGAACGACAAGCAAGCTGGCTTGGATCTGACTCCGATTCTAAATAATGATTTGATTCCTGCTGATAAACCACAGTACTGTGAAATCCCATTAAACCCACCACACGATAAGGGTGAACACGCACTTAAAATGTGGGAAGCGGTTAAAGGGGTGATCGAAGAGAAAGAAGGTGGTGAATTTGCCTTTAACGTGACTAACTGTGACCGTTCTATCGGTGGTCGTTTATCCGGTGAGATTGCTAAGCGCTATGGTAATCAGGGCATGAATGATGCGCCGCTTACCCTTAAATTGACTGGTACAGCGGGTCAAAGTTTCGGTGTTTGGAATGCGGGTGGTCTTAACATGTACCTAGAAGGTGATGCTAACGACTACGTAGGTAAAGGCATGACAGGCGGTAAGCTTGTAGTGCGTCCACCAAAAGCATCTGAATTCAAATCACAAGACAGTGCCATTATTGGTAATACCTGCCTATACGGCGCCACTGGTGGTAAGTTATTTGCAGCCGGAACAGCAGGCGAACGTTTTGCCGTGCGTAACTCAGGTGCCCATGCGGTAGTTGAAGGTGCGGGCGATCACTGTTGTGAATATATGACAGGTGGTTCTGTCACCATTCTGGGTAATACTGGCCATAACTTTGGTGCAGGTATGACAGGTGGTTTTGCTTATGTACTGGATATGGATCGTACTTTTGTAGATAAGTACAACCATGAATTGGTTGAAATCCACCGTATTGGCACTGAGTTAACAGAAGAATACCGTTCTCACTTACGTACAGTGATTGAGGGTTATGTTGCAGAAACGGGAAGTGAATGGGGCCATGAAATCCTAGACAACTTCTATGACTACATAGGTAAGTTCTGGTTGGTTAAACCGAAAGCAGCGAGCTTAGGTGCATTACTTGATAATACACGTGAGCGTCCAGAATAAATCGCTAACTTTGTGTTGGAGCCTAAACGCTAGGCTCCTCGTTTATCCAATCTACAATTTAAAGTGTTACTTGTTACGGTAAAACTGATAACAAGGACCATAGGAGATGCCGCTTATGACTGGGCGTTTAAACAACGTATTTCAATTCGTTGAAGTGGATCGCGAAGATCCGAGTAAAAAACCTTTAATCACACGTAAAGGTCAGTTTGTTGAGATTTATAAGCCGTTTGAAGAACCAGCGGCAAAAGAACAGTCTCACCGTTGTCTTGAGTGTGGTAACCCATATTGCGAATGGAAATGTCCCGTTCACAACTATATTCCTAACTGGTTAAAACTCGTCAGTGAAGGCAATATTTTAGAAGCGGCAGAGCTGAGTCACCAGACTAACTCTTTGCCTGAAGTTTGTGGTCGAGTGTGTCCTCAAGACCGTCTTTGCGAAGGTGCTTGTACCTTAGGTGAAGGTGGCTTTGGTGCGGTGACAATCGGCTCAGTTGAAAAATACATTACTGATACTGCCTTTGCTTTAGGCTGGCGTCCTGATATGTCGAAAGTGGTCCCTGTTGATAAAACAGTGGCGATTGTCGGTGCTGGACCTGCAGGCCTTGCTTGTGCTGATATCCTAGTGCGTAACGGTGTTAAGCCAGTTGTTTTTGATAAAAACCCAGAAATCGGTGGTTTGTTAACCTTTGGTATTCCTGAGTTTAAACTTGAAAAGACGGTTATGACACGTCGTCGTGAAGTGTTTGAAGAAATGGGCGTAGAGTTCGTTTTGGGTACGTCTGTCGGTGATGATGTTCCGTTTGAGCATGTGCTTGAAGAATACGATGCGGTATTCCTAGGCATGGGTACTTATAAGTACATGAAAGGTGGCTTCCCAGGTGAAGACCTACCAGGTGTACATGATGCACTAGACTTCCTTGTATCTAATGTGAATAAGAATCTCGGCTTCCAAGAAAACGAAGAAGACTTTGTTAACTTGAAAGGCAAAAAAGTGATTGTACTCGGTGGCGGTGATACTGCCATGGACTGTAATCGTACTTCTATTCGCCAAGGGGCTAAGTCTGTTCATTGTGCTTATCGTCGTGATGAAGAGAATATGCCGGGTTCACGTAAAGAAGTACAAAACGCCAAAGAAGAAGGTGTAAACTTCCTATTTAATCGCCAGCCTGTTGAAATTGTGGGTGATGGTAAGGTAGAAGGCATCAAGGTTGTTCAAACTCAAATGGGTGAGCCAGACGAAAACGGTCGTCGCTCAGCTGAAGTGGTTGAAGGTAGTGAAGAAATTCTACCTGCTGATGCAGTATTGGTTGCCTTTGGCTTCCAGCCAAGTCCAGCGCCATGGTTTGAGAAATTTGGCATAGATACAGATGCTCGCGGACGTGTTATTGCACCTAAGTGCAATAAGTTCATGTACCAAACAACCAACGAAAAAATCTTTGCTGGTGGTGACATGGTTCGAGGTTCTGACCTAGTGGTAACTGCCATTGATGAAGGTCGAAAAGCGGCTGAAGGTATCATGGATTACCTAGATATATAGGGTCTTGTTTAGTTAGGCTAAACGCCCAAATAGCCTAACTTACAGGGCTAAATTATATTTACAAAAAAACCGTTTTCTTAGCAAAATAAGGGGCGGTTTTTTTGTTTTTCAATAACGGCTGTTTTACTATGTGTAAGCAAGAAATGGCGAATTCAAGAGAGGATGTCATGGCTGAAAAACCCACTAGACCAGAAGAATGGGAATGTTGTGAATCATCTTGCACTCCTTGTGTGTGGGATACTTACTATGAAGAGATGCGAGAATGGAAAGCGGCTCAAAAAGCAGCAGCCCAAAAAACCGTATCAGATAGCGACAACTCAGAAAACAAGGTGTAGAAACACCTTTCTAAAAACGTCTTAAACGACCTGTTTTTATCTGATTGCCCTGCCTAGTTGTCCAAAATAGACAAATCCTCCTCGCTTATTTGCCAAACTTTTCTCGCCTCAATATATTGGGGCATTCAATGAACAGCATTAGTTAAAGGTTATTCAAATATGGCAATTCAAAACTCTGATTCTAACGAATTTGTATTGAAAGCATCTTGTACTGCTAAAAGCGGTATAGTAGCCGCAGTGACCTCTTATATCGCCTCACAAGGCTGTTATATTTCCGAGCTCAATCAGTATGTAGATGAAGACAGTGAACAGTTCCTTATGCGAGCTGTATGCCGTATTGAAACCGGCGAAAAAACAGTAGACGAAATCCGTGATGGGTTTTCTGCTGTAGCAGAACCTTTTGATATCAAATGGGGTCTGCACGCTAAATCAACTATGACACGTGTTCTTCTGATGGTGAGTAAGTTTGACCACTGTTTAGATGACCTGTTGTATCGCCATCGTAAAGGCGAATTGCCGATGGAAATTACAGCAATCGTTTCTAACCATAAGGACCTTCGTCCTATGGCTGAACGTGAAGGTATCCGTTTTGTTCACTTACCTGTTAATAAAGAGAACAAACGCGAGCAAGAACTTGCTCTATTGGATATCGTTAAGGAGACAAGCACTGACCTTGTTGTGTTAGCTCGTTACATGCAGATTCTGTCTGATAGCCTATGTAAAGAACTAAGTGGTCGTGCGATTAATATTCACCATTCTTTCTTACCTGGCTTTAAAGGCGCGAAACCTTATCATCAAGCATTCCATCGCGGAGTTAAATTGATTGGTGCGACTGCTCACTATGTCACGCCAGATCTAGATGAAGGCCCAATCATTGAGCAATCGGTACAGCCAGTAGATCATACCTACAGCCCTGAAATGCTTGTCTCTGTTGGTCGTGATACAGAAACTGTTGCCTTGGCGCGTGCGTTAAAACTGCATATCGAACACAGAGTTTTCTTGGACGGTAACAAGACAGTGGTATTCAAATAATCCTTAAGATGGTTTGATACTTGTTAGAAAAAAGGCTGAACAATCATAATTGTTCAGCCTTTTTTGTGTTCTGCTTTTTTAAGTTCGCCTAGGCGTTTACTTGTTTTGCAGGGTTATAGTCCTTGAGTAGTTGCATACTCTCCTCAGCAAAACCATTACCCGCCTCAGTGTAGAAGTTAAAGACATTATCAATACCAGAGGCCATAAGCGGTTCTCTTTCATCCTGATAACGAGCGATAGCCGCTACTTTGCCTTCAAAGCCCGCTTTACGTAATTGGATAGTGATATTGCTACAGTCTTCAATAGAGGGGAGTGCAAGTAGGACTAACTTGTAGTCAGAGACGTCAAACTTCTCCCATAAATCTGCATCTTCACCATCACCAAAGAAGACATTGTGACCTTCTGACTTGAGACGATTGATTCTGAGTCTATTAGCGTCCATTCCTACTACGCTGTTTGGCATGACGCGATTGAGAGAGTGAAAACTACCACAACCTACTCGGCCTAAACCTACTACGAGAACATCTGCTTTTGCTGGCTGAATGAAAGTATCTTCTGCCAAAGGCTCGACTTTCTCGAAACGGCGGATGAGGCGCTGGTAAGTATGGTAAATATCATGAGCACGTCGATAAAGCAGACTGGTCACCACAAAAGAGATGGAAACAGCTAGCGCTAGAATGACAAGAAACTCTTTATCTAACCAGCCAGAGTCAACACTTAATTGTGCCACGATTAAACCAAATTCACTGTAATTACTCAGTGCTAAAGCGGTAAGGAAAGCCGTCCTGCCTCTTAATCTTAATAGGATAAAAATACCAAAGAAGAGCACAAACTTTAAAATGAGTGCGAATGAAACTAGGAAGGCAGACACTAGCATGTCGAATGTGGGTAATGCGGTAAAGCCAATCGACAAGAAGAAGGCGATTAGGAAAAGATCCTTAAAGCTCATAAGAGATTTAGTAAGCTCACTCGCTTTCGGGTGTGAACTTAATAATATACCGAAAATTAGCGCGCCGAGGTCGCCTTTTACATTGAATAAATAGAATAGTTCATAACCTGCGAGTGCTAAGAAAATGCCTGCAAGGGGGAGCATTTCCCCGTGTCCTGCTTTATTCAGTACGATTCCAAATAAGGGTTTAGCGAAGATCAAACCAAATAGGGCAAGTGCGCCAATACTTGGAATGGTACCTGTTGCGACCACTAAGAAGATGACGGCGACTATGTCCTGCATAACCAAAATCGCTAGGGATATTTGGCCGTGTCGCGTTTTAAGCTCGCCACTTTCTTCAAGTAACTTAATGATGCAAACCGTACTACTAAAGCTCAGAGCGAAGCCCACAAGAGCAGAGGTTTGCCAGTCTAGAGATGTGAAATAAGGCAGGCTTAAGGCAAAGCCAAACAGGCACATGGCAACAAAGAGGCCTGACCAGAGCACCATATTAGACAGGGTACCTGCCCATATTTCCCGCTTGAGCAGGTCTTTTACATGAAGCTTTAACCCTATGGTAAAGAGCATCAGGGTGATGCCTAGATCTGCTATGGTGTTTAGTGAGTCACTGGGTTGGATACCATAAGCGTTAAGCGCAAAGCCTGCGATTAGAAAGCCAATAAGTGGAGGCAGATTAATCAGCTTGACCAACAAGCCGCAAACGAAAGCAAATAATATCCAAATAAATTCCATAACATTCCATGACTAATAAAGGTTGATAAATCAATGATAAAGCAAAGCAGCGTTAAGGCGTATAGGGAATTGGTATTGCTTTGTGAGTTTTGGCTTTGTTTTATTAAGAAGATAAATCAGGCTTATCAAAAGCCTGATTTAGTATGTGAGAAGGAGTTTAAACGAGGGTTTTTGCAATCTAATGACAAGAGAGCAAATGGCTTATTCGCAGGCTCCCTAGAGGTGATCCGGTAATAACAACCAGAGACGGCCATAGTGCTTTAATTGGCTGGCGTAGTGGTGTGCTTCTTCCCCTATACCTTGGTACCAATCTATATGTCCTGCTCCCTTGATAGCCCCGCCTTTGTCTTGAGCTAATAGCAAACGGTACTCATGGCTAACTAGCTCACCGTGATCATTTAGAATGGGAAGCTCGCCTAGTAATACTGAGCCAAGTGGAATGACCTTAGGGTCCACCGCAATCGAGTATTTCGGCGTGAGTGGTACATTGGCAGCACCAACAGGCTTGCTTAAACCTTCTTTAAAGAAGAGGTAGCTTGGGTTCGTCGTGAGTATTTCTCTTTGCCTTTCTGGGTGGGCAATCAACCAATCCTTGATAGCCTGAGCTGACATATCTTCTTTGGCTATCTCATTCTTTTCTATCAGTACCTTGCCTAGGCTGCGGTACTCGTGACCATTAACACCACCCCAAGATAAAAGTGCTTGGCTGCCATCTTCATACTGTACGACGCCTGACCCTTGCACCTGGAGAAAGAAGTTATCGATCAAGCTGTTACTGTAAGCAATTTCAAGACCTTGGCCTTCCAGTACGTTTTCGAAGTCTATTGCATCTCTATCGGGTAACTGCTCACCTTTGTTTCTTTCAGGTTTACGGTAAAGGGGATAGATAAACTCACCTTGAGCTTCTTTACGTACTTCAATTACGGGTACGTAATAACCTGTTACTTGAACATTGCCTCGGCCGTCTTGTCCACGTAATTGATACGCCTTGATATTGTGAGCCTGAGTTGGGTTCGCCAGCCAGTCAGCAATGAGCGAAATAGATTGGTTAAGTGACTTATTATCGACTTCAAAGTCTTCTAATAAGTAGCTATCCGAATCCGACTTACGGGATAAAAACCTAGCTTGCTGTTTAAGGCCTTCTAAAAAACTGGCTTCAGGGAAGGCAAGAGCCGGTGGTAGGCGTTCTTCTAAATAAAGGTTTTGACGAGTTTGGGCTTCGGTATCTCGGCCATTATTGGCAAAATCATTACTGTCATGTATTTCTTGCTTACTACAAGCGAAGGTAAGCATCGCCAAGGTGAAAACACTGAGATACTTAAATGTACGATTAGAAAGAGACATATTAAATAATACTAAAAAAGAAAAATAGAATAGACCTATGGCAAGGGAGGAACAAGCCCTTTCCATACGACTGCTTCTAATTAGGACTATGCTCTATGCGAAAAGTTTTAGTTAAGGGTTCAATTTTTTCGAGAGAATTTAAATCTCCTGCTTCAGATGTATGAAACTTAAGTTATTGTTTTTGTTTAGCAACTCACTGTATTGGCTGGGTGCCATAGGTTTATACAAACCAAACCCTTGGCCTACCTGACACCCCCACTCAAGTAGTTGATTAATGGTTTGTTGGCCCTCAACACCTTCTGCAACCGTCTGTGCGCCTAGCTCAGTAATCAAGGTAACCAAGGTTTTACACAGGGTGAAACTGGTTTCGTCCTTATGTAGGTTTTGAATAAACATACGATCAATTTTGATTTCTGCGGGAGAAAGCATCATCACACTGTGCATAGAGCTATAACCTGCACCAAAGTCATCGATTGAAAGCCTAAACCCAGCGTCTTTTAAGGTTTTAATATTGTTTTCAACCGTACTATTGTGTTCAAAGAAGCTGCTTTCTGTGACTTCTAAAATAAAGCTTTCTGGTGGTACCCCATGGCAAATACTGGCATTGATAAGTTGTAGGGAGAAGTCGCTACGAAGTATGTCTTTTGCAGAGATATTAATAGAGAGGTGTTTGTTTTCGATAATATGGCGATTATCCGCGACCCAAGCAAACACCTTATTAATGATCATCTGGGTAACCATATAAATCAGTCCTGCACTTTCCGCTAACGGAATAAATTCATCTGGGCCAATTTTTCCCATTTCTTCATTGTGCCAACGAATGAGCACTTCACCACCGATAATCCGGCCACTGTTGAGCTCTACTTGTGGTTGTACTTCAAAGGTGAGCCTTTCTTCTCTCACGTCCTCTTTTAGACGAGCCAATAACTTGTGCTGATAAATATGATTGATTTGGTATTTCTGATTGAACAGGCTCCAAGGGTCGCTACACAGGTTATTTATATCTGCAGCAATCAAGGAGTAACGAAAGAGAGTATCAATATTATTGGTATGTTCAGGGTAAAGTGCAGCACCGATACTGTACTGATGCTGCATATCAAAATGTTCTATGGTGACGACACCATCAAGTACATCTTGTAGCTGCTGTACTATCTCATCCAGTTTGTGTTTGTCTTTACAAAGAAATGCCAAGGTATTTGTGCTTGTCTTAATTAAGCTGGCCATGTCTTTATTTGGCATGGTAAAGGTGATGGCTCTCTCGTCTTGTAACAGGGTGAGGTTTAAGATAAGTGCTGTTTGGCGTATGGCTATATCTGCTTTCTCTGGTCCAAACACATGGTTCATAGAGTCTTGGCTTGTAAACTGAATGGTAACCAGTGCAAAGCTATCTTGCGTAAATGCGAGCTTCTTCAATTTAGTTTCTAACTGGGTGAAGTAAAAACGGCGATTCGGTAGACCCGTATGTAAATCAGTGATGAGCTGATGTTTGCGATTGATTTCATTGCTATGGGCTTTCTCAGCAAAAGCTAATGAAAACCCAATTAACTCAATAATGGTACAAACTGGGTAAACGTTAGAACTAAATTGAGTATAAGGAATGACGTTTAAGAAGATGAGTGTCTCAACACTGGCGCCGAAGATGACACAAGACCAAGCGACAAGGTAGCTTTTTATGGCCCAGCTTTTTTGAGAGCCTGTATGTACTAAACCGAATATACACATGAAGCTGACGATTAGCTGCAGGCTTAAAAAACTGGTGATCAGTTCTTGATAACTAAAAACTAGGCTAGCGCAGATGTAACTTATTAGAACGGTGTCGCCAATAAAGCGTTTTTTCCATAATAGGGGGAAGCTATTTTTAGTGTTAAAAAACAAGAGACTAAAGCGATAAACGCTCCATAGGCTAATCGCATTTATGGTGGCTTTGAATTGGTGTAAAAAGCTGAAAACTGAATCAGGTAAGAGCCATATACCCATACCGTTAGTCACACTTATGCCTAGGATCAAACTGCAATTTAACAGTATGTAATAAATAAAGGCGGGTGCGCGAAAGAAGGAATAAACCGCAATATTATAAAAGAGCAGCAAGATAAGCGCTGACGTAAGAACAGTCCAAGTGACTTTCTGCTCCAGCTTGGCTGTCTCTACTCCTTTGTCCTGATAAAAGGCGATAGGAGAGAGTAAGCTGGAGTTAGATCTTTTTCGAATTAACAAACTAGATTCAATCTGATCGGATAGGGGGATGGCTAGCCAAATGGCATTCTTATCATTGCCTGGTAGCCACTCTTGTTGAGCACCTCTTTGCCAAGCTTTAATTTGGCGCCCATCTCTAATGAGATAAAAATTCAGTTCATCAATCATGACGTTGGCAAATTTTAAGTGGATTGTCTGATTGGTACGGCTTGCCTTAGGGAGGGGAATCAGGTGCCAGAAGGCAATATCAGAATAGCCCTGTGATTCAGTATAAATATCAGTCGAGAAGCTGAGTTGCTGTAATGCTTGTCTGCCACTTAATTGGGTATTTTGATTGAGCTCTCTTAAACTTTTTTGATATTCAACTTCTTTTGCTGTGAGCAGGTCTTGATTAGCATAATTACCATCAAATTCTGGATAGGTTTGAACCTGCGCCTTTATTTGTCCATAAAAAACGAATAAGAGTAGAAAGAGAAGCTTATACATTTAACACCATCCAATGGTAACTTTATTTAAAGCCTGCCCTCATCAAGGGCTAGCTGTCCCTTAAGCTTGGTCAAAGAATTGTAAGGACCACATTTCAAGTGTAGTTAATAATCTTTTATGCAACAGGGACTAAAGTAGGAGAAGCCGTGAAATACTCGTAAGAATGCAGCTGATTTTTACGCATATGATTGACTTATAAGGTGTTCATAAGCTTTTCGTAGTTTAATAAATTTTTTCGCATCACCACCTCTGTCAGGGTGTGCTTTTTTTACTAGTAATCGATAAGCCTGCTTAATCTCTGATTTTGTTGAGTTTTTCTTAATACCAAGGGTTTCGAGAGCTTGTTCTGTATCTTCATGATTAAACAGCTTGTTATAAAAACCTTTTAGTAAGGCAGCCACATCTTCAGCATCTGTATTGTCATATTCATCCCAATCTAGGTAATATGCTGCTAACTTGGCTTCAGCCCCATCTTCAATTTCGCTAGATTGGCTGATTTCAATTTGAGCGACGGCCTCTAGGTGAATTTGTAATGGAGAGATATAGAGCCGTACTTCATCCTCCTGCCAAAGTTTCCTTTGCAGTTGATAAAGCGCATTCATAATTAAAAAGTGCTTACGGAAAAGCTTTAAATCTGGGTCATCACCTAATTCATCAAATATCGGTGTCTCTCGTTCTAATAGACGTAATAATTCAAACTCACTAATGCCTTGGCTGCTGGCTTCGAGAATACTAAGAATGGGCTGAATTAATGGGTTATTCACATATTCACCTAAAATAAATATAAAGCAGTTAATATAAGTGTAAGACAGGAAAGGATTAATAAAAGTGAATTTTGTTTAGCCTTTGTTAAGTAAGGTATGAAGAGGTTAACTGATTTTTTATACTTATCTTACTGGTTAGCTTGTTAAATTTTTTCTTGGCTCGGGTTTAGGCTGAACCAAGCACAACAAGATAAACTATGATAGAAGAAACCTCGGAGAGATTGTGTGCCACTGTTAATAATAGTCCTATTGGTGTTGGTTATTGCACCTTCCTTGTGGGTGAGATATGTATTAAAGCGACATAGTAATGTGAGGCCTGATTTAGCGGGAACAGGAGACGAACTTGCACGTCACTTGTTAGACAAATATGGCGCTAACAATGTGAAGGTAGAATCCTTAGAGAAGAACAAGCACCATTATGACCCTAATTCGAAAGCGGTTCGTTTAGGGCCGCAATCCTATCAAGCAAAATCCTTAACAGCGGTTGCAGTAGCGGCACATGAAGTCGGACATGCTTTGGCTTATCATAATAATGATAAGGTTACTTTACTGAGTAAACGTTATGCTCCTTTAGCTAAGTTTGTCAGAAGCTTAGCGCTATTTCTCTTGATGTTATGGCCCGTTATCTCTGTGGTTATCCATATTCCTTATGCCGTGCCGTTACATGCCATGGTGGTCTTTATTAGTGGTTTTTGCTTGGTATTTGTATATTTTGCAATGTTACCAGAAGAGTGGGATGCCAGTTTTAATAAGGCCTTGCCTATCCTGTTGGAAGGACGTTACTTAGAGCCAAAAGACTACCCTAAAATTAAGCGGATTCTGACGGCTTGTGCCTTAACTTATGTGGCACAAGCCCTTTTGAATGTTCTATTTTTCTGGCGTTGGTTTAGACGTTAGCTGGCAGTATCTGATTAGCTATTTTCAGCTTTTACCGCTTTAACTAATACCGATGTATCCATACGATTTAAGCCTTGGTCTTGTAGGCTCTTATAGCTAGCGTCTACTTTTTCAGTTAAAGGCAGCTTGATGTTATGACGCTCTGCTTCTTCAAGGCATATGGCTAAATCTTTTCGCATCCAATCAATGGCAAAGCCAAAATCAAACTCATCTTTCGCCATGGTTTCTAGGCGGTTAGCCATCTGCCAAGAGCCAGCTGCACCATGTTTTAAGGTATCAACCACTTGGGCAATATCAAGATCAGCTTTTTGCGCTAGCATCAAGGCTTCACTCAAACCTTGTAACACCCCAGTGATACAAATTTGGTTTACCATTTTACAGCGTTGGCCTTGGCCGTTCGGACCAAGTAGCTGAGCTTGCTTGGCAAAGCTATTCATAACAGGTAAGGCTTGATCAAAGCTTGCTTGAGCGCCGCCACACATAATGGTTAAAGCCCCATTTTCAGCCCCTGCTTGCCCACCAGAAACAGGTGCATCAATAAAGCTAACATTTTGCTTTTCACAGGCTTGTTGTAATTCAATCGCTAGATCTGCAGATGTGGTGGTGTGATCGACTAATATACTGCCTGCTTTAAGACCTGCTAGTACCCCATCTTCACCATAAATAACACTGCGAACATCATTATCATTACCCACACAGACAAAGACCATATCAGCCCCAGCAGCGGCTTCCTTTGGTGTGCTAGCAAATGCGCCTGTAAATTCGGTGGCCCACTTTTCCGCTTTGCCTTGGCTACGGTTGAAGACAGTAACAGGGTAGTCGTGTTTACTAAGGTGGCCTGCCATTGGGTAGCCCATAACGCCTAAGCCGATAAATGCAGTTTTAATTGTCTTCATGTGAGTTCCTTATACTAAAAGTGACTGGCTAGATGATGTTTAAAGATTAATTTTCAAATTAACCTATGTCAATTGTTATATTGCCATAGATTTTTTATGTCATTTGTATTTAGATAGCATTTTGAAAAGGTTTTAATTGCATATAGTGCAAGCAAAATACGCTAATTCTTATTGAAATTACCAGGTGTGAGGGCTTAGATTCCGTGACAGCCGCAAAGTATGTCGAAATCGCTAGAAAAATAGAATCAAGAATTGAGATAGGTCAATATTCAGAAGGAAGCAAACTACCGACTCATAGGTCATTGGCAGATAGCTTTTCAACCACAGCAGTGACCGTGGCAAAAGCGTATAGTTTGTTAACAGAAATGGGGTTGGTGGAATCCTTTGTCGGACGGGGAAGTTACGTCAAAAAACTCCCTCAATTGAAGCAAGTGATTCAATCAGAACGAGAAGAAAAAGATAAAAACTTCTCTATTTTACAGCCTTGCTTTAAAGAGCAATTAAGCCAATTGCAAACGACTTTTAGCCAGATTTTTACCCAGCAGATGAGCGCTCAACTCTTTTCTTATCGTGAAGATACAGGCGCTATGGTCCATAAAGAAGCGGGTCGTTTATGGTGTGAAGCCTATGGTTTAGAGGTAAGTCGTGCTGAACAAATATTACTCTGTAATGGCGCGCAACATGCCTTATCTAGCTTGATCGAATGCTATAGCAAGGAAGGGGATTATATCGCTCTAGAAGCGCAAACTTACCCAGGTGTGATTGCCATAATAAAAAGCTTGGGTCGTAAACCCGTTGCTGTTTCTATGGATGAGCATGGAATGCAAGCTGAGGCGTTAGATGAAGTATGTCAGCAATTTAAGCCTAGCCTCGTTGTTGTTGTACCTTCTCACCAAAACCCCACCACAGTCACCATGCCTAAGGCGCGAAGACAGGCAATTGCTAAAGTGATTCAGCAACACCCAGTTTGGTTATTAGAAGATGATATTTATGCCTTTTTGAACCAAGAACTAGTACCGGCAATTACTAACTTGGTACCGGAAAAAAGCTTTTATATCAGTAGTTTGTCAAAAGCGATTAGCCCAGGGTTAAGGTGTGGCTTTATTAAAGCACCGCAAAGTCAGGTGTCTCATGTGAGTGAGTATATCCGTACCATGGTTTGGCATGCTTCTGCTTTTATGTTCGAGTGCGCACAAAGGTTAATCGAATCAGGCATGGCCTTTGAAATGGCTGCTGAGCAAAAGAGGATCGCCGAGCAAAGGCAGGAAATTGCGAAACAAATGCTAAGCCAAGCCTTACCCGACCTAACTTTTCAATGCCAAGCATCAAGCTACCATATTTGGCTGACTTTGCCTCCAAGCTGGCAGGTAGATAGCCTAGTGCAAACGGCTAAAGAGCATGGCGTATTAGTCAGTAGCGGCCACTTCTTTGAAGCTCAAAATCAGCCAAATCATAGTATTCGAATATCCTTGATGGCCATTGCCGATGACGCTGTTTTCCAATCTGGTTTGAAGCAACTTGTTAGTTTGATTAAGCGTGAAAACCTCAGTGTCATGCCTATTTAGTCGATTTGAGTGTGAGCATAAAAAATTCATGCTTCTGTCAGATTTTTGTAATGACAAGAGTTCACATTAGATAATTCTACTGTTAGTCTGTCTCTTTAGTCAGAATTAATAAAAATGAATCAATCGTGAATTAATCTATCGTTAACATAATAATAAACACGATTTAATCGGAGCTCACATATGTCTTTGTTGCGTCAATCTTTACCATTTTTAATGGGTCCAGCGGTTGCTGGCTCTCTATTGCTAAGTCAGAGTGCTTTAGCTCAAACAGTAGAGTTAAGAGTTATGGAAACCACGGATATTCACATGCATATCCAAGATTATGATTATTACAAAGATAGCCAAAGCAACTCAGTAGGCTTGTCTAAAGTGGCAACCCTGATTCGCCAAGCACGTGCAGAAGTGACTAACTCTGTTTTGGTGGATAATGGAGATCTACTACAAGGTACGCCGCTAGGTGATTATGTGGCTAAGGGTAAGGTGCTTAAATTTGGTGAAACCCACCCTGCATTTAAAGCTATGAATCTACTAGATTATGACGCCGCTAATATTGGTAACCATGAATTTAACTATGGCTTGGACTTTTTGATGAAGTCTTTGAATGGCGCTAACTTCCCTTATGTAGTGGCAAACGTTTATTTTGATGATGGTGATGATGACGCTAGCAACGATCAAAACTACTTCCAACCTTACATTATTAAAGATAAGGAAGTAGTCGACTCTGAAGGCAATAAGCAAACCATCAAGATAGGTTATATCGGATTTACACCGCCACAGATTATGACTTGGGATAAAGCTAATCTGACAGGTAAGGTGATTTCTAAAGATATCGTGGAAACAGCGAGAAAGTTTGTACCAGAAATGAAAGCCAAGGGCGCAGATGTCGTCGTCGCTATCCCTCACTCTGGTATGTATGACACACCCCGTGAAGGCATGGATGAGCACGCGACCTATTACCTAGCTAAGGTTGAAGGTATCGATGCCATCATGTTTGGCCACTCTCACCGTGTTTTCCCTGGTGATAAAGCCCTTGATGCCTACGAAGGTGTTGATTCAGAAAAAGGTACCGTCTTTGGTGTTGCTGCCACTATGCCTGGTTTCTGGGGAAGTCACCTAGGTGTGGTTGATTTGACCCTCGAAAAAGAAAACGGCAAATGGGAAGTGGTTGATGGTACTGGCTCAGTACGCGCAATTGCAAAGCGTGAAGGGCGTAAGAGTATTTCTTTAGTTGAAGCCGCAGCCGACATTAACAATGTGGTAGAAGAAGATCACCAAGGCACCTTGGCTTATATGCGTAAAAAAGTGGGTGAAACCACGTCAGATATCAATAGCTTCTTTGCGTTAGTGCAGGATGACCCTTCTATTCAAGTAGTGAACCAAGCGCAAACTTGGTATGTAAAAAATATCGTTCAGGGCACGTCGTTTGATGGCCTGCCTATCCTATCCGCAGGTGCGCCATTTAAAGCGGGTGGCCGAGGTGGAGCAGACTATTATACAGATGTGAAAAAAGGAGATATTGCCCTTAAAAATGTCAGCGACCTTTATATTTACCCGAATGACCTGAAAGTGGTTAAGTTAAACGGTGCTCAAATCGTTGAGTGGCTTGAGTTCTCTGCGGGTCAGTTTAATCAGATTGACGCGAGTGATTCGAGTACGACTCAGCAATTGATAAATACAGGTTTCCCAACTTATAACTTTGACGTTATCGACGGTATTAATTACCAAATCGATGTGACTCAGCCAGCTCGTTATGAAAGTAAAGGTGCTATGGTGAGCGCGGATAATCACAGAATCACGAATGTTACCTTCCAAGGTAAGGCGATTGACCTTAACCAAGACTTCTTGGTTGCGACCAATAATTATCGTGCTGGTGGTGGCGGTCATTTCCCTAATCTAGATGGTTCAACAATCGTGATTGATGCGCCAGATAAGAACCGTGATGTGGTGGCTAACTACCTATTATCGCAAACAAGGATTTCACCTAAAGCAGATGGTAACTGGCACTTTGCAGACACACTAGCAAATGCAAAAGTCGTGTTTAAAACCTCTCCTAAAGGTAAAGCGGTTGCGTCAGACAATGTTGAATTTGATAAAGACCTTGATGATGGTTTTGCTCAGTTCTTATTAAAATAAGCGAAACAATATCGTTAAGTAAGAAAAGCCTTATTGGGTGTCATTATGCCCAATAAGGCTTTTTTATTGGCGTAAAGTTTGAGAGGAACGTGACTTCACCTTGGCTTCGAGCTAATTTAGAGAGAAGACATTTAGAGAAAATCCAGTTAGCGCAAGGAGAAGAGTATGTTTATGAAAGGTCAAGCGGTCACACTTAGATCACTTGAAGCTGAAGATGCAGAAGTATTTTATCTCTGGTCACAGGACAGGGAAATTACCCAGTTCAGTACCTCTTCTTATGCCTATCCTCAATCTCAAAGTGATATTGGTGTTTGGCTCAGCAAGGTTAATCAAGACCCTAAAATGGTCTTGTTTGGTATTTGCTGTATCAAAACAGGCAAGTTGGTGGGTTACACAGGCTTAGTGTCTATGAGCCAAATAAACCGTAGTGCTGAGTATTTTATTCTTATTGGAGATAAGCACTATTGGGGCAAAGGCGTTGCAACCAATGTGACTCAATTGGTAACCCGTTATGCTTTTCGTGATCTGGGTTTACACAGAGTAGAGCTCACTGCTTTTGTGGATAACAAGGCTGCCATCAGAGCTTATGAAAACTCAGGCTATCATCACGAAGGCATTCAACGCCAAGCAGGTTTTAGACATGGAGGCTTTTATGACAAGGTGCTTATGTCAGTATTAGTGACAGATGACATGCCAGAGCAAAAGCCGATTACGCTAGCTGCTTCCGAAGTTTCCCAGTCAGGGATTGAACATAAAGACGATGCGATATCTTTAGGTTCAGATCTGAATAACGTGAACACTAATTTGGCTGGCGACGTTAAGAAAGAGAACTAAATCGTTTTTTGATACAAAAAAACCGAATCAATTTCTTGATTCGGTTCAGTTAGATCTCTTAGCTAATTAATGAGGTTTAAAACCAATCGTCCTGCATGGCTAAGCAAGTATCATCATTGGCTTGTAGGAGTTTGGCTTGATGTTCTATTTCAGGTAACTCCCAACGAATATAGTATTGCGCTGCTTGTAGTTTACCTTGATAGAAATGCTCATCTGCTTCGTGCGGTTTGAGGTCAAGGGCTTGCTGTGCGAGTACCGCTTGTTTAAGCCATACCCAGCTCACTAATACACGACCAAACATATCCAGGTATAGATTCGCATTGGCAAGGCCTAAATCAATTTTCCCTTTGCCTAGGGTCATCATCAACATCATGGTGGTATTGTCTAAGGTTTTCAGTGCGGCTTTTAGTGCGTCTGCAAACTCGCGAATACGACCTTCTTGCAGGTTCACATCTTGCTTAATGGTTTTGAGTATCTTCTTCATTTCTTTTGACATGGCTTGATAGCCCGCCATGTCTTTCATGGGCACTTTACGAGCCAATAGGTCTAACCCATGGATACCATCTGTGCCTTCGTGGATAGCATTTAGGCGGTTGTCACGATAGTACTGCTCAACTGGGTATTCACGGATATAGCCTGAGCCACCTAAAATTTGTATCGCTAGTTCATTGGCTTTTAAACCGTATTTAGATGGGAAGCTTTTTACGATAGGTGTGATGAGGTCCAATAGGGTAAAGGCAGCTTTTCTGTCTTCTTCTGTTGCCCCTGTTTGGCTGTCTTCAAACAAAGAGGAAGCGTATAAGCATAATGCGAGAGAGCCTTCTGAGTAGGCTTTTTGCGCCAGTAGCATACGACGTACATCCGCATGCTCGACAATATTTACTTGCTTGCTGGTAGGGTCTCTGTCTGTTGGTGGACGACCTTGTGGTCGGTTACGAGCATATTCTAGGGAGTAGTTATAACCTTGATAGCCTAATAAACTCGCACCTGAACCCACACTTATGCGAGCTTCGTTCATCAGCTGGAACATATAACTCAGGCCTTTATTCTCTTCGCCTACTAGATAGCCGACAGCACCATCTTTTTCACCAAAATTAAGCACGGTAGAAGTGGCATTTTTGTAGCCCATTTTATGCAGTAAGCCTGCTAACGCCACATCGTTACGTTCACCCAGACTTCCATCTTCATTGATGAGTACTTTGGGGCAGATAAACATGGAGATGCCTTTTGTGCCCGCTGGCGCACCTTCAACTCGGGCAAGAACCATATGAATGATGTTATCGGTGAGAGATTGATCGCCACCGGTAATAAACATCTTCTGACCAAAGATGCGATAAGTGCCATCCGCTTGTGGTTTAGCGCTGGTGGTAATGTCCGCAAGAGCTGAGCCTTGGCCAGGCTCTGTCAGTGCCATAGTGCCTGCAAAGCGGCCATCCATCATAGGCGGTAAGTAGGTTGCTTTGTGCTCGTCACTAGCAAAACTACGCACTAGGTTAGCAGCACCAAGGGTTAAAAAAGGATACACGGTAGTAGACGGATTGGCAGCCGTAATATAGCCCATGGCCGCGCGCAGAATAATCTCTGGCATTTGCGAGCCGCCTTCTTCAAAGTCATAAGCGGCACCTAAAAAGCCTGCTTCAGCATAAGCATCCCAAGCCGCTTGCGTCTCAGGAATCAGGTGGACTTTCTCTCCATCAAAGCTAGGTTCATTCTCATCGCCTTTGCTGTTGTGATTAGCAAAGTATTTTTGCGCTATGGTTTTTGCTGTGTCTAATGTGGTGTTAAAGATTTCTCGTGAGTGCTCTTGATACCTAGGTCGTTCCAGTAATGCTTGGGTATCCAGAAATTCGTAGAGTAAAAATTCAATATCACGATCATCGATTAATTTAACGTCAGACATAGCGCTTCCTTTTGAATAGGTTAAAATGTGTTTTTGTTATTATTCTGAATTTAATTATTACCTCACATCATATGATGAAGCTAGGCACTATAGCTAGTACCTAGTTTAAAAAGAGAGGCGCTCGTTGGCGCAAGGGCGATACATGTTTGCTTAGCCTGCAGGACTTCATTTAACTTTTATCGCTAGCCTTATAATAAGTGACCAAGGGTTAAGCCCACTAAGATTGATGCGCTTATCGCCAAAACAAGGTAAAGCAAAAACACTTCTTTTTTAACTAAAGCAAACACGGGAATCGCAGCCCAGGCGCTGGTGATACCGCCTGCCACTAAAAAAGTTAAGGCGGCATCAGGTCGCATTCCGGCATCCATTAAACTGCGAATCAAAGGCAGTGCGGCATAACCATCTAGATAAATAGGAGCACCGATTAAGGCAGCTAACGGCACAGCCCAAGCATTATCTGCACCAAATAAGTTTGGTAGCCAATCTAATGGCACAAATTGATTAATGTAATATTCGGCGATGAAAGCCAGCGAAAGCCAGATGAGCATTAACTTGCCTGTTGTCATCAAGGTATTAAAAAAGACTTTTACTCTGCTGGGCTCTTGCCAAAATCGCCATAAAACAGGGCTGTCACTGTGACAACCTGAAGCATTGCATTGTTTCTTATTCGTTGAATTCAAGTGGGTTTGCTTCATCGGATCAGACATAAAACCTAATTGGCAAAGTTTTAGCGTGATAAGGCCCCCAAAAAGACCAGCAAGGGCGGCACCTAAGGTTTTTGCTATGGCAAAGGACCAACCTAGCGTTGCGCCAATCACAGAAGACAGTATGATCATACTTGTCATTTTCCCTTCAAATCCTTTGACTAGAAGTCTTATGGCGTTACTGGCAGTCATGCTGGCACTGAGTAATAGACCTGCAAGCATCATAGGAAGGATACTAATGAAATTATTGGCGGCAAATTGGAGGGCGCCAAAAACGGTGTTCGGCGACAGGATTAGGGCAATGGCAAAAAGGGTGATCACAGCAACTGGCTTGAAATCTATTCGCCTCATGGTGTGGCTGATGCGGCTTGTCATTTTAAGTAACTTCCTAAATAGTGAGATTGATAATTAGCTTATCTAGGTTATTATCATATTTAAAATGAATGATTATTATGGCTGACATGAAAAATATCGAACGCTCACAGTTAGACAGTGATCTACTTAGAACCTTTGTTGCCATTGCCGAAACTGGCAATCTGACGCAGGCTGCAAATTACCTAAATCGCACCCAATCAGCGATCAGTGTTCAGGTGAAAAAACTGGAGGAGTCATTTTCAACCCAGCTGTTTTACCGACAGCCAAGAGGCATGTTGCTTACGGAGGAAGGTCATCGGCTTTTACCTGAAGCTCGTAAGTTGATTGCAGAGGTTAATCGAATCGCAGGCCTCTTTAGTAATAAACTGTCTGGCAGAATAGCTTTGGGTGTTCCCGATGATTGTGGTCTTGCTATCTTAGAATCCAGTTTACGTAACTTTTTAGCGCACAACCCAGATGTTGAGGTAAGTGTGAGATGTAGTTTGAGCTCTCAATTCCCCCAAGCAATTCAAGCGGGTGAGCTTGATCTCGCTTTGTATCTGGCCTCTCCTGAAGAAGGGCAGGATGACATGCTTTGGCAAGAAGACAGTGTTTGGGTCGCCCATGAGTCGTTGCAGCTAGTTGATGGCCAAGCTGTGCCTCTGGCCGTTTATGATAGAGAATGCTGGTGGCGAGAGGCGGCGATCGATGCCCTTGAAGATATAAATCGTCCTTACAAGGTCACCTTTTCAAGTGAGAGTATTGCCGGAATCAAAACAGCGGTAAACGCTGGCATTGCGGTTGCTATGCTATCGGTTAACTCTGTTGAGCCTCATATGAGGATCTTAACAGAGGCAGATGGTTTTCCACCTTTGCCTTCTTCTGCTATTGCTTTGTTACGACATACTAAGCAATCAGAATTGTGCAATGCCATGGAGAGTTCAATTAGAGAAGCCTTGTCATTATCCAAGTTTACGAGTTAATTCCAAGCATAAAAAAGGCCGAATAATCGGCCTTTTTTACATCTAAAAACAGATTAGCGTTGGCTAGTTTGCCAATCATGATGAATCCAGACAGGCACATCTTCACTTGGTAGTGGTGCTTTGCCTAGAATCATGTCGGCGGCTTTTTCAGCCACCATGATAGAAGGGCCGTTAAGGTTACCGTTCGTGATTGTCGGGAAGATTGAAGAATCAACCACTCTTAGTGAGTTAACTCCGCGTACTTCACAATTGGCATTGAGCACTGCCATAGGGTCTGAGTCAGCCCCCATTTTACATGTACAAGATGGGTGATAAGCACTTTCGACATTCTGTCTCACCCACGCATCAATTTGCTCATCAGACTCAACTGCCATGCCTGGCTGAATTTCTTCACCACGAAACTCGGTTAGAGAATCCTGCTGAAGGATTTCACGGCTAAGACGGATAGTATCGCGCCAGTCTTGTCTGTCTTGCTCTGTGCTTAAATAGTTAAACACAATGCGAGGTTTGGCTTTAGGGTCGGCATTTTCAATCCAAACCTTACCGCGACTCTCTGGCTTGTTTGGCCCCACATGTACTTGGAAACCATGGCCATCAAACGCAGCTTGACCATCGTAACGCATAGCCGCAGGTAAGAAGTGATATTGAATATTTGGCCATTTAAGACCCGCACGAGAACGGATAAAGGCGCAAGATTCAAAGTGGTTGGTAGAACCCAAACCATCTTTAAATAGAATCCAGCGAGTACCTATCATGCCTTTGCTGATTAAACCTAACTTAGAGTTAAGAGAAACAGGCTGCTTACACTCATATTGGAAGTAAACTTCAAGGTGATCTTGCAGGTTTTCACCCACACCAGGTAGCTCTTTGAAAAGCGGTACACCGGCTTTTTCTAAAACATCTTTTGGACCAATACCAGACAGTTGCAATAGTTGTGGTGAGCCAATAGAGCCAGCGCTTAAGATGACTTCTTTACTTGCGTTCGCTACTTCGACTTTGCCATTCTTTTCGAACTGAATACCTGTTGCTGTATCCCCATCAAAGATCACTTTATGAGTTAGCACACCTGTACGTAATGTCAGGTTACTACGCTTCATGGCCGTTCTTAAATAAGCATTAGAAGTGGATGCACGCACACCATCTTTTACTGTCATATGCATAGGGCCGAAGCCTTCTTGACGGTAGCCATTGTAATCATCGGTACTGCCATAACCCGCATCAACACCCGCATTGATAAAAGCTTGGTAGAGAGGGTTCATGCTCATGTTGTTACCATTATTGGTGCCAACAGGACCATTGCCACCACGATAAGTATCAGCCCCTTTTACCCAAGTTTCAGCACGCTTAAAGTAAGGTAGGCAGCTCTGGTAATCCCAACCTTGGGCACCATGTTCTTGCCATTCATCAAAGTCGCACGCATGACCACGCACATACACCATGCCATTAATCGATGAGCCGCCGCCTAGCACCTTGCCACGAGGGCAATGCATTTCACGGTTATCAACGTAAGGTTCCTTATCTGTATGGAACTGCCATGCATATTTTTCTGTGTTCATAGGATAAGAAAGTGCAGTCGGCATTTGGATAAAAATGCTTTTATCAGAACCGCCCGCTTCTAGCAGCAGTACCTTATGCTCGCCCGATGCCGTTAGCCTGTCTGCTAAGACGCAACCTGCTGAGCCTGCACCGACTATGATGTAATCAAATGTTTCGTTTGCCATGCTTTAACCTACTTGCATTCATCCTGCTAGATGAATGCATACTAATTCTTTTGGGACTCGAAAAGAGAATGAATCTGTTTATTTCTTAGTACGGAGACTCTATGTCTTCTAAAGTGACATACACACTCTTAACTTGAGTGTAATGATGCAATGTTTCTACACCATTTTCACGGCCAATCCCTGATTCTTTATAACCACCTACAGGCATTTCAGCAGGTGACGCACCCCAGTTATTGATCCAGCAAATGCCCGCTTCTAGTTGCGCAATAACACGGTGAGCACGGCTAAAGTCTTTAGTGAAGACACCGGCAGCCAAACCATATTTAGTATCGTTTGCGCGAGCGATGACTTCGTCTTCATCTTTAAAGGATAAAACAGACATAACAGGGCCAAAGATCTCATCTTTAACTTGTGGCATATCATCTGTGCAATCGACAAATACAGTCGGCGCAACAAAAGCACCTTTTTCTAAGCCGTTTTCAGTCACTTGATGGCCACCGCAAAGCAAGGTTGCACCCGCATCTTTAGCGGCATCAATAAAGCCTAGCACCTTATGCATGTGATCTTTTGAAATCAAAGCGCCCACTTGAGTTTCCAAGTCTTGTGGATCGCCAACGATCATTTTTTCTGTACGTTCTTTCAGCTCAGCTTTAAACGCTTCCATCATATCTTCGTGAACAAAGACACGAGTACCATTAGTACAAACTTCACCTTGGGTGTAGAAGTTCGCCAGCATAGCACCAGAAACGGCCACATCTACCGCAGTGTCTGGGAAAATAATCATAGGTGATTTGCCACCAAGTTCCATGGTCACTTGCTTAAGTGTTTGTGCCGCAGAAGTCATCACTTTTTTACCTGTGCCACATTCACCTGTGAAAGACACTTTGGCAATGCCAGGGTGAGCGGTAATAAGTTGACCTGTTCTCGCATCCCCTTGAAGTACGTTAAATACGCCATCTGGCAAACCTGCTTGAGTATAGATTTCTGCAAGCTTAAGGGCTGTTAAAGGCGTTTCTTCAGACGGTTTGAAAATCATCGCATTACCCGCCGCAAGAGCAGGGCCAGATTTCCAGCAAGCGATTTGAATTGGATAGTTCCAAGCACCAATACCGGCACACACACCTAATGCTTCACGGCGAGTGTAGTAAAAGTTACCATCGCCAAGGTCTTGGTATTCACCTTGGATCTTGTCGCAAAGACCAGCGTAATATTCGATCACATCTGCGCCACTTAGAATATCAACACAGTTTGCTTCTTGCATTGGCTTACCTGTGTCTAGCACTTCTAGCTTAGCCAACTCTTCGTTATTTTCACGTAACAGCTCAGCAGCACGTTTTAGAATACGACCACGTTCTACAGCACTCATCGCCGCCCAAACTTTTTGGCCCGCTTTTGCTGATTCAACAGCGGCCTCAAGCTCAGCAGCTAAAGCAAGTTCGACACTAGCAATAACTTCGCCAGTGGCAGGATTAGTCGTATCGAAAGTTTCGCCACTGGTAGAGGCTTGATACTGACCGTGAATATACTGTTGTTGAGTTGTCATAAAAATCTCCTGACGAAGTCTTGCGAGTCGACAAAAATAAGGTTGATACGCTTTAGTTTGGACTATTTTTAAGATAAAAGTCTTTTATTAAACGTTCATTTAATAAAAACATTGTACACGGTTTTTTGCGCTAGGTAAGTCCCGCATGAAAATCCAGTTTAAATCTTGGTGCTAATAGCTAAGCTTAGGTCGTAAATTTATCATTCAGATTAACCTTTTAAGGACACAAAAAAACCACCTCTTAATTGGTTAAAAGGTGGTCTTTAAATATGTCTTCTTAGGCGACTAAGAGGCAAACTTGCTTGGCTTAATGTGTAGTTAAGCCAATTTATGCGTTAGACATGAACAACGCAGTTGGACTCATGGCTGACTTGGCTGGCGACATAGTCATCTGCCTTGTCATCATTAATCCAAATATTACCGTCTATCAGATAACGAAATTGGTAGGTCTGATCAATAGCCAAATCTAAAGTAGAGGCAAAGACGCCTGACTTTTGTTTGCGCATCGGTGTGGCAGCCACATCCCAATTATTAAACTCACCCACTAGCATTATGCTTTTTGCATCGGCTACTTGCTCTTTACTTAGGGCGAATTTTACTTTGCAAACTGGCTTACTTTTTAAATATTTTTTTTCAATCATGCTTAACTCCATGTCGTGACAAAACAAGAAATACCTAGATGCTTTACTGCAATTCTTGCGCCAGATAAAGGCAATCCTTACTTATGTTATCTAGTCTATATGACAGATAAGGGACAATATTATGATAGCGGGGAATTGATAATAGAAAAGTAGGCTTGCGCTTTTTTCTTAGGTAAAAGAAATGGAAAAAACTGGGGCAAAAAGGCAGGACTTCAGTTTTATTGCCCACAAATAAGGCAAAGGCTTTAACAAAAAATCATTGGCTAGCCGTTGGGACTAGCCAATGATAAATATTATTTATTGGCTAATTCAGGTGCTTCAGCACCATTAAATCTACCTAAAATCAGTGTGAAAACCGCACCTGTGACAAACATGAGTAATGAGTAGCAGGTAGCAGCGATAGCCATTTCCGTGTTTTGTAACAAGGTAAGAGCGATGACTATGGCTAAGGTGCCGTTTTGAAAACCAACTTCTATGGCGATGGACTTTTGCTGCGCCAAGTTGAGCTTTGCCAATCTTGCTAGGGTAAAGCCCAATAGCATGCAAACAACATTGAGTAGCAAGGTCGCAAGCCCCATTTGTGCGAAGTAACTACCCATGTGGTTAATGTTTTTAGCGACAATTCCCGCCACAATTAATAGCAAAAAGGCGACGGAAAATATTTTGACAAACTTTTCAGCAGAGATTGCAAAGCCGGGTTTAAAGCGGAAAATCAACATGCCTAAGCATATGGGTAAGACAGTAATCACAAGCAGTTGAATGATGGTTTTTACTATGGGCAGATTTACCTGCTCGCCAGCCCCTAATAGTAAGTCCATGAAAATAAGTAATATGAAAGGCACGCTAAAAGGTGCAATCAAGCTAACCACTGAGGTGAGCGTGACAGAAAGGGCGACATCCCCCTTGGCCAAATAAGTGTATAAATTTGAAGTGGTGCCACCAGGACATAAAGCGAGAATCATGAGGCCAACAGCTAAAGGGCCTTCAATGTTTAAGCTTAAAATAATGAGGTAAGCCAGTATGGGAAGCATCAGCATTTGGGCTAATACCCCTAGTAGCGCTGCTTTAGGTTTGGCTATGACGAGTTTGAAATCTAAAGGTTTAAGTGACAGCCCCATACCAAGCATTATGATAAATAGAGCTGCAGGGAGCACGACTTGAATAAGTAAATCCGCTTTCATTTTGTCTCACTTTAATTGTTATTTTTTTCACCAGCTTAAACATTAATAATTCAGCTTCCCAATAAGCTCTAATCATAACAAGTATGCTGATATCGAATAACTTTAAGATATGTAATGATTCGGTAATTCATGTCAGTTTAGTGCGTATTATTTTAACCCGGTTCAGTAACTGATAGGCTTATATTAGCTTTGTCTGTTATAGATCAATGTTTCAAAGATAAATTTATCTTATGTTTGAGGCATCTGTTTAGAGGAGATGGTTATGGACCCTGAAAGTATTGCTTATATTGTTGTGGCTGTTTTAATTGTTATTAAGTTAGCTGTTTATGTGGTCTACAAGCGTGTGATTAAAAAAGCAGAGCAAGATGCGTTGGCCCAAGAAAGCAGCCCGAAGCAAGATATCGGGCCGACCTAAAGGCACAGTAGGTGTTTATTTTTCGCCTCTGTACCTTTGATTCTTACTGGCTTTAATCATATTGATATCGACTAATACTAACCCATCTATGCAATAACCAAATTCAGCATCGACACCAAAATCTAAAAATCTGACGCCACCTTCTTCACATATCTCACTGTACTGCTTGTACAAAGTAGGTACCACGGCATTTAGGTGCTTAAGTTGTTCTTTTAATGTGGTGAAATCTTCCTTGTAAGATTCACCTTTAAATAAAGCTTCTATGACAGCCTTGTTTTCACTGCCGATGTGGTAGGGCGTGAATGAGTGCGCGAGCTTATCATTGTCAGCAAAGTGGCGCTGATAAAAGCTGACGATTAGATCTTTAGCAAAAGCTGGGTAATGGTTACTCAAGCTCACAGGGCCAAACAGATAACGTATATTGGGGTGACGATTTAAATAAGCGCCAATACCATACCAAAGGTAATCTAAACTGCGTTTTCCCCAGTATTTAGGTTGTACGAAGCTGCGACCTAATTCTATGCCTTGGGCAAAATATGGGGCCATTTTTTTGTCATAATTGAACAGCTCAGCGCTATAAATATCATTCTCTAAACCTTCTTCTAAATAGCGTGCTGTTTCGCCGATGCGATAAGCGCCGACGATTTCCAACTCTTCGTCATCCCATAAAACAAGATGACGATAGATTTTGTCATACTCATCTAGGTCGTAGGCTTGGCCTGTGCCTTCACCTACTTGGCGAAAAGATATCTCTCTGAGTCTGCCAATTTCTTGCATGGTGGCAGACTGAGAGTGGTAATCAAACAAGTAAATAAGCTTACCATCGTTACTTTTCCCCAGTAGCTCTGCTTGCTTTAACTCTTGCTTAATTTGCTGCCTGCTTTGAGGGTGGGCGATGGTTTTTTGAGTTTGAAGTAAAGGCTTTTTGCCTTTAGCGATACGATATAAATGGCGCTTAACCAGCTTGTTCTTTTCTTTATTGGAGATAGGCATACCAGCGAGCTGCTGTATCTCGATTGCTTGACCTATTTTGAAATTAATGCTGCGATCTTGCTGTTTAAACATTTCATTTGCCAGCTGTATGGTAGATAAAGGCCGATAAAGCAATGAACTGGTATAAAACAAGAATGAGTTACGGCCGCTAATATGTACCGGTAAAATAGGGCTGTTGGTCTTTTGTGCTAGCTTTAAATAGCTCTGATTCCACTTGGTGTCATGAATACCTCGACTCGATAAACGGGACACTTCTCCTGCGGGGAACATAATGACAGCTTCATCGTTATGTAGGCTCTGCATTATCTCTTGGATTTGTTTGCGGCCCGCTTTGCCTTCCATGTTATTCACAGGTAAAACCAAAGGCTTTAATGAATCAAATTCTGCTAATAAGTCATTGGCAATGATTTTGACATCAGGTCTGATTTCGCTAATCAGTTTAACTAAGGCTAAGCCATCTAATGCACCCAAAGGATGGTTCGCTATGATAAGTACTCTGCCAGTTGCTGGAATATTTGGTCTATCTAATTGGCTAACTTGATAAGCAAAATTAAAGTGCTCTAGTACCTTATCGATAAACTCAAAACCCGAAGCCTCTTTGTGTTCATCGAGAAAGGCGTTGACTTCATCTTGATGGAGCAGTTGTTTCAAAATACTGACCGCTGAACTTTTCAGTAAAGGGGACTTAGATAACAAGTAAGGATTTCTTGTTTCTAAAATCTGTTCAACTTGAATCACTGTCATGCTCCTAGCACTATCGAAAAAGACGAATCTTTAGGCTAGCGGTGGGTGATGACAAAAATGTGTCAGTTTAATGGCTAAATTATGTCACAGAGCAGACTCAAACATGTCTGCTCCATGGAAAAGGGTAAGGCTTCTATGTCTGATCTATGTTTGATTAGAAAGGTATTGTTTGCTTTGCATCTCGACTAGGCGGCTAATGGCGCGACGGAACTCGAAGCTTAAAGCACCACCATGATAAAGCCCATCTAATGGGACATCGGCCATTAAATAAAGGGTTTTATGGCAGTCATAAAGCTCATCAATTAGGCTAATAAAGCGGCGGGCAGAGTCATCTTCTGGCGCAAAAGAAATCTTCCTTTCACTGGTCTGGTTAGGTTCGAAACTGCCATCTTCTGTGCCTCTGGCTTTAATTTGTTCACTGACCTCACCGCCAAGGGCTGGCACACCAGAGAGCATTATAGTGTCAAACTGAGCGGCGATTTCAATATAATCTAGCTGTGATCTCGGGCTATTACACAGGCTATTAAAGTCAAACCAGACTAGCTTGCTAGCATGTTGTATTGTGGGAATATCTCTATTACAAATACTAATGCTTTCTTGTTTGGTAACAAGGGAATCTGAGCTTTGATTGAGTTGTGCAAAGAGTGCTGAAAAGTCGATCTCATCCTTGACGAAATAGGTCTGAGCTTGGTCTAGATGGCGTAACCTGTGATCTTCACTGCCACGTAGGTTTATTTGCTGACAATGGTTTTCTAGCAAGTCGATCGTTTGTTCGAACTGTTGTCGTTGTACTCCTTCCCAATACAGACGATTGATAGGAATATTCGACGTTGCTACTAAGGTAACGCCATGGTCAAACAAACCTTTAAATAATTGGCCAAGAATCATGGCGTCAGCAATATCTGAAACAAAAAACTCATCAAAACAAATTATCTGATATTGTCTTGCCAGCTTCTCAGCAACCTGAAGTAGCGGATTCGACTGGCCACTAATCGCGCGCATTTCTTTATGAACTTGTGCCATAAAGTGATGGAAATGCAAACGTAACTTACCTTGCTCGGGTAAGCCCTGATAAAAAATATCCATCAAAAAGGTTTTGCCTCGACCTACATCCCCCCACATATATAAGCCTTGAATTGGCGTATTTTGTGTTTCTGACTGATCGACTTCAGCCTCACTTGCCAACAAGTCTTCTGATTTGATGTCTGTGGGTGCTTGAGCTTTTGCTTCTTTGAGCTGCCAATAACGTATTTCGAGTGCTTCAAGTGCCTCTTGCTGTGCTTCATCTAGAATAAAGTCGGCTTGTTGAAGTTTATTTTGGTAGGCAAGTTTAGGGGCAGTCATTAGGCTCTCTTGTCGATGAAACAGTTTCCTAGGAGGGACAGGATCCCTGAATGGAAGCGAAGTTTACCCGATTAAAGTATTTATCGACAAGTGAGCGAAATCAGCTCATAAAGTGTTAATGAGCATGGTTCAGTATAAGTAATATCAGATCAGGGTTTAATTTGGTAACTAGGGTTAAGCGACTTCGATACCTATGTCGGACCAAACCGCAAACTCATTACCATTAGGGTCTAAAAAGTGGAAGCGACGGCCACCGGGGAAATGAAAAATATCTTTATTGATGCTGCCGCCCTCAAAGGCTTGTATTTTATCAAGCGTCTCTTCTAAGTCTTCACTATAAAGCACAATCAAGGCACCGCCATGTTGGCTGTTGCTGGCAAGGTCAGATCTAAAGAAGCCTCCATTTAACCCAGCGCTGGTATCAGAGAAAGCTGTGTATTCAGGGCCATAATCGGTAAAAGACCAATTAAAGAGCGTCGAGAAAAAAGTTTTTGTTATGGCTAAATCCTTTGCAGGCAATTCGACATAGTTAATTTTTTCATGGTTCGACATAGGATAAACCTCTATAAAATACGGCAATAAAGCCAGAGTGACTCAATACAATAATAGGCCATTTTGTTAGGAAGCGAGATCGATTTTCGCCTTACCTACTTCTCACATTAAGAGGCTGCTGTTGATTTGGCGATAGTAATCGCAAGAATCAATTAAGCCCGCAGCGGTGAGTTTATCAACTCCATAAACATGGCTTTGGCATTGATGCTTTTCTCTTGCAGCATCAAGTAATAAGGCAAAATCTCCATCACCAGAGGCTAAGACAATAATATCTACATCTGGTGCAGCGGCGAGCACATCGATGGTAATACCTACGTCCCAATCTCCCTTGGCTGAACCATCGCGGCGTTGAATAAAGGGCTTTAATTTTACTTCGAACCCAATACCACGAAGAATTTGTTGGAACTGAGCTTGCTTGGTATCGCCCCTGTCTATGGCATAGGCATAGGCTGCAACAATATCACCTTGGGCGGCTATCTCATCCCAAAATTTTTGGTAATTAAAGTGCTTCGCAAAAGTATGCCTTGAGGTGTAATAGATGTTTTGGACATCGACAAAGATGGCAATTTTTTTTGTTGAGTTTGTCACAAGCAACCTTGTTTATCTCAATAGAAGAATAATGAGTATAACCCTAATTAAGTTTCACTAATATGCCCGTGAAATTACTGGCTATAACAAGAGGTTAGTTAGAAAAACTCAGAAAAACTGAAACCTTTTAAACTTACTTTTTTACCAAGTTATAAGAGTGATAACCAATATTTCTAAAGAATGGCTAATTCTCAGCCTCTATAGCGATACAATCCGTTAAACTTAGGTTTGGTGATAAAACGTTTGAAAAAGGGGTAGGGCCTATGCCACGTTGGAGCAATATGATTGAAGATTTAGTCTCGAGAGTGACTGAAATCGGCAGTGCCATGTTAGACAGTAATCAGACCAGTGAGCAAACACTCACACAAAAATGTGAAGCCCTGCTATCAAACTTAGGGGAAGCCACAGGGCTTGCCCGTTCCAAAGAAATTCTGGATGACTTCAAGACATTAGATCAAGCGCAAAAGCTGGCTTTCTTTCAAGCAATTTGCCAAGAGTTTGGTGTTGATCAAGTCGCCTTGAAAGCGGCGCTTGATGCTTGGCAAGAGACCCCAGATGATGAGCGCACCCGCAATATTCATTTTGCTTCAGAGCCAAGATCACAAGAATTAGTCAGACGCCTAAATCTTGCCCCAGGAGGGACAGCTGCCTTAGTGGGGATGCGTGAAGACCTGATTCGACATATGAAAAAAGAGCCAGCTTTAGCGGCCTTAGATAAAGACATACGTCACTTGTTCTCTTCTTGGTTTAACCGAGGTTTTTTACGTTTAGAAAGAATCGATTGGTCTACTTCTGCCAATATTCTTGAAAAAATCATTGCCTATGAAGCCGTGCATGAAATACAGGGTTGGGATGATTTACGACGTCGAGTCGCTGCGCAAGATAGACGCCTTTATGCTTTCTTTCATCCATCACTAGTAGACGAGCCTCTAATCTTTGTTGAGGTAGCTTTAACCTCTGACATGCCAGATACCATAGGCGCTATCCTTGCGGAAGAAAGAGAGGGCTTGATGCCACAAGAGGCAAGCACGGCTGTGTTTTACTCTATTTCAAATTGTCAGGCAGGCTTAAGAGGGATTTCCTTTGGTAACTTCCTAATTAAGCAGGTGGTGGAAGAGCTAAAACGTGAACTGCCAGAGCTTAAGCGTTTTGTCACCATGTCGCCTGTTCCTGGCTTACGGCGCTGGGCTCACTCTGATGATGAATTGACTGAGCAATATAAAGATTTGATTGAGACATTGGATCAGCAAGAAACACTGTTTGACCTTGATTTTATGACACAGCAAAAGGCTTCTGTTTCTCACTTGGCAGCGCGTTTCTTATTAGAAGCGAAAAATAAAAAAGGCAGACCTTATGACCCCGTATCTAACTTCCATTTAGGAAATGGTGCCAGACTACAGCAGATTAATGTTTGGGCTGATCCATCTAAACGAGGGCAAGCAAACTCTTGGGGTGTGATGGTGAACTATGAGTATGATCTCGATTATATCGAGAAAAACCATGAGGCTTTCTTATGTGAAGGTATCGTGAGTGCGTCTTCAGAGGTGAAACGTTTAGGGAAAGCAGATTAATGGAGAGAACCTTGTATCATTCAAATTACTTAGCAAGCATTTTGCGCTCGACATCATTAAAGCAAGATGATGCTGTCTTTGCCTATCTTACATCGGGCGAAGAAGTAACTTATACCGCCTTGTTTGCCAATGCTGAAAAAACAGCGAAGGTCTTAATTAAAGCCGGTGTTGAGCCTGGTGATAGAGTTGCCGTACAGGTGGGGAAGTCCATCACCACTGTTGAGCTGTATCTTGGCTGTATTTTGTCTGGCGGTGTTTTTCTCCCCTTAAATACAGACTATACAGCAGCCGAAGTTGAGTACTTTTTAACGGATGCCAGCCCTAAGGTATTTGTCTGTGACCAAGGCGTTGAACAGGTCATGGGCCCAATAGCGTCCCATGCTAAGGTAAAGACATTATTGACACTTGATGCCTCAGGCTTGGCTGGTTCCCTGTTTGAGCGAAGGGAATTAGAAAGCGCAGGGTTTGATGCCGTGCCTAGAGAGGCAAATGATCTTGCCGCCATCTTGTATACTTCTGGTACGACAGGCCGTTCCAAAGGTGCCATGTTATCTCACGAGGCATTGGCCGCTAATGCACTTACCTTGGTTGAGCATTGGCAGTTTAGCCCGCAAGATCGCTTGATTCATGCTTTACCTATCTTTCACATCCATGGTTTATTTGTCGCCTTAAATATTACCTTGTGTGCTGGCTCTTCCTTGTATTTCCTAAACCGATTTGACCTTGATGAAATAGTAGCCTGTTTGCCTAAAGCGAGTGTCTTAATGGGGGTTCCAACCTTTTATGTGCGCTTGTTAAAGCATGCGGAATTAACCAAAGACAGAGTCGCCAATATGCGTCTTTTTGTCTCTGGCTCTGCACCTTTATTAGCAGAAACGCATCAGGCTTGGCAGCAAAAGACAGGGCATGCCATCTTAGAAAGATATGGTATGACAGAAACCAATATGAATACTTCTAACCCTTATGACGGTGAGCGACGCCCCGGCACAGTCGGACTGGCTTTACCTGGAGTCGAAGTCAAAATAACAGACTCAGAAACAGGTTTGAGTTTGACTAGTGGTGAGGTTGGGCAAATAGAAGTAAGAGGCCCAAATTTATTTACGGGTTATTGGCAGATGCCAGAAAAAACAGCCGAAGAGCTTAGATCTGATGGCTGGTTTATCACAGGTGATCTTGGCTGCCTTGATGATGACGCTTATTTGACCATAGTAGGTCGCTCTAAAGACCTGATCATTTCCGGTGGCTACAATGTTTATCCTAAAGAAGTTGAATTGGTGATTGATGAGCATGCATCTGTGCTTGAAAGTGCTGTGATGGGTGTGCCTCACGCTGACTTTGGTGAGGCAGTTGTGGCTATCGTTGTTGCTAAAGGTGAGGATAATGACGAAGCTGGAATCAGGGCCCTGTGTAGCGCCTCTTTGGCGGCCTATAAACGACCTAAATCTATCTTGTTTGTGGATGAGTTGCCGCGTAACACCATGGGCAAGGTGCAAAAGGCAAAACTAAGAACAGAATATTCATCTGCCTTAACTCAGCGTTAATGGAGGTTTGTGAGTAATCTCATTAGTTAATTGCTATTGAATGTATTTATGTAATTAATTTTATCTATTTTTGCTCTCATCTTATAGTGAAGTTGTCGCAGCGTATCAGGGCTTAACTGGTTTGCTACAGCGGATTAACGTTTCTATAAGGTGGGAATCAAGATGCAAGATAATAAATCTCAAAATGTACAGCTAACCTCTGCTAATGGTGCACCAGTGGCGGATGACAATAACAGTATTAGCGTAGGTGCCCGTGGCCCGCTAACTTTCGACAACCATTATTTGTTTGAAAAGCTAGCGCACTTTAACCGTGAAAGATTACCAGAACGTGTCGTACATGCCCGTGGCACAGGTGCCTATGGTACCTTCACGTTAAATAAAAGCCTTGCGGATTTAACGATAGCGAACTTCTTGCAAAGCGAAGGTCAACAGACGCCTGTTTTTGTTCGTTTCTCGACAGTTGGCGGTGGTCAATTATAACCAATAAATTTTTTGTAAAATTTAGAAATATCCAAAGAACGCTAGGTGGCTTATAAAGCTTGATACATGCTAAAAAGATATTTTACAAAACAGCATTTCTGAACAAAACTTACTTAATCTGATAGTCATCCTATATATTTAGTCTATGAAGATTAAGCATTTTAAATACAATTCTCGTCAATTTTTTAGCATCGTTGATGAAATGGATTGTCCTATCGATCCCTACATATCTACTTATATCAACATGATACTAATATCTAAAGCGCCTAATACTATTAGACGTTATGTGAATGAACTGATCTTTGTCATTAGTTTTTTCAATGATTTACCAAGCCGCTTTGCTTCTCAGCGATTGCTTTCTAATGAAGAATATAACGCCTTCTTTCGTCATTGCTACTATCCAATTAATGGAAGAAAAGGTGTAGATATAGCCAGTTTTAGCATTGAAAATAAGGATATTCGAAACATTATTTCTGCAAACTCACGTATTCACTCTCAGGTAAGGCCAGAGACTATCCAAGGTCGTTTAAGAAGACTCAGAGAATATAGTGAATGGTTGTTCAATCACTTTCATCATGATTATTTGGTAGGTGAACAACTTCAGAATAAGTTCGATACTCTTATTTCGAGAATGAAGCTTTGTGAAGAGGGGTTTGGAAAAAACTTCTCGTTAGCCGTGAAAAGGATTAATGAGTCAGTAATACCAAATGATAAGTTTCTAGAGCTTTTGGAAATGATTTTACCATCCTCTTCTAAAAACCCATTTAAATCCTCGAAGATAAGAAATTACTTGATTGTATCTTTATTAATTCAATCGGGAATTAGAAGGGGAGCTTTAGCTAAGCTTAAGATTTCAGATTGCCATTTTTATGGGACTTTTGATGAGATCGAAATTTATCGCTCTGGTTATGATAAAACAGACACACGTAACTACATGCCAAATCAAAAAACAAAGTCTCACCTTGCGGTTGTAGACCCCGAATTACTCAAACAGATAAAATTCTATATAAATCATATTCGTTTGAATTTTGAACGCTCCAGCTATCATGATTTTATTTTTGTAAGCGAAAAAAACTCCCGAAATACCTCTGGCAACCCCCTATCCCTTAAGTCTGTTAATGCGATATTCCTAAGGCTATCCAAAGCTCTAAGTTTTCGAATTCACCCGCACATGCTTCGCCATAAATGGAACGAGATATTTGATGAAAAAGGAAGGTCGAGTGGAATGGACTCAAGATTGATTGAAGATGTTAGAAAATATGCTATGGGATGGTCTGCTAACTCTAGCATGGGTCAAGTTTACAATGAAAAACGTTTATTTGAGCAGGTGCGAGAAGTGTCAAAAGCCCATCAAGAGCGAGTTAACAAGCAATGAATAATGAAGAGACGATCGGTATAAAAAGATTAGTGCATAGTCAAAAAAATATTTTTATTGCCAATTCCGGTCTTGAAATTAATGCTTTGGATGAAGAATGGATACTTCTACCGAATAAGGATAAAGGCTATAAGATCGAGATGGGATGGCTTCATTCGAGTAATATGCCTGAAGACGAATACAATATGATGCTTGACGTTTTTAAGTATAGTGTTCAAAAACTTTCAGCCTCAACCCTAGTGGGTAACATTTTTGTTGCAAAGCAATATTTAGCTGACGGAATTCCGCTATTACACCAGTTAAAAGCTATGTGGAGCAACCTATCAACGGGGCATAAAAAAGGGCTAAATTCTCTCTTTTGTAGAATAAAAAAATTAGGTTATAGGGCGTATTCATCTCATCATGACTTTACGAGTAAACATTTAAATAAAGAAACGAACAACCATTTGGACCCCTTAAAAGGTTCTTTATCTGACATTGAATTTGACTCCTTTATATCAGTCATTAATAAAAAAATAGAAAACTTTAATTGGTTTATAGAATATGATTTTGATTTCTATAAAAGCCAAAAATTCTCTTCTATCAGCTATGCCATTAGCGCAAAACTACTGACTTCCATTATAAGACGACCTGTTCAATTGCAGCGTATGAAGTGGAGCGACTTAATTCCACTAACTTCATCCTTCAACGAAAAAAGAATTGTAACGCACGATATGGCTGCTTCATTGGGGAAGCCGTTGTTGCAGGTGAGGGTTTATATTGCGAAGGATTCAAAATCTGGTATTAGAGAGCAACCAGAAAAGTACGGTATACCATTGCATGAAAGGCTTTCCAATGAACTTCTAAACTTTAAAAAGCTTTATGCTGAAGGGGTTAAACTGTGGCTTGAGCTTAATGGCCATTCAGTAAATGAAAAGCAACTTATAAAACTTTTGCAGAATATGCCAATATTTCTTCACCGAAGCTTATTTGAGTTGAAGGTTAATTCTATAGATGAAATTAAAGAGGTTTTTACTGATAAATCCGTAGCTTTTCATGTTAACAGTAGTTCAATTGGTAAATCTCTAGAGCAACATATAATTAAGTCTGAAAGGGTAGCCATAGCTAAAGCAACGTCAAATAGGTTAAGACATACAATATTAACTCGTGGCGCTAGGGATGGGTTGAGTAAGCCACAGCTAGCTAAAATTACTGGAGTCACGATGCAAGCAGTACAGTCTTATATTGATATGGATTTCAAAACAAGAACAATGATTGATAAGCGGTATATAGGTAATAGTTTTTTAAAAAAAGCCTTTAATTCTCCTATTAGTGAGCTTGATTTTAATGGGCATTATATTTATGACAATGACTTTAATGTAGTAGGTGAAGCTTCTAGCCAAACATCATGTAATAGGTGCTCTACAAAGCTTGGTAGGCCTTTAGGTTGTTATGGTTGTGAAAACTTCAAACCTTTTTTAGAAGCTGATCATCGAGCAGTATTATCGGCTGCTGAAAAAAAACGGGATGTAAATAGAACTGCATTAATCGCCCCGTTACAGAGTCATAGCCTTGAAAAACTGAATAAGCAGATTACCTTAATTAATTATACAATCGCGCTATGTGATGACATGCTCCTTAAAAGAGTTCAAGCCAATGTTGAATAGATACGAACTACGTTTAAAGGAACTTATAGAAAAATATCGTAGCTATAATTTAAATCAATTTTCGGGCCCAAATAACCAAGTTGCTGATTTTGATGATCTTGTATGGTTTTATATAGATCCTAACTCAGGTCGAAAAGTAAAATTTCTAGCAACAATACCAAACAGTGGAAGAACACTTAATAGATTGAATGCTCTCTCATATCCATATAATTACTTATTTAAAGTCTTTGTTATTCAACTATCAAACAAGCAGATATCCGCAAAAAGTAAACAAAGAGAAGCCCTTGGCGCTAGAAAACTGCTTAGTGTAATAAAGTGTAGTCTGTATCAATTAAACCAAGAGCTTTATTATTCAATAAAAGGAAGGAATGATCATAAAGCTTTCGTAGATTTTCTTTTTGAAAACCAACTTACCCCACGTTTTACTACTCATTTCAGTGAAAATCGAGATAGAACGGGTGGAAATGTTGTCGACCAACGCTTTGATAAACTTCCAAAGGACGCTTCTATTATTACGATAGGAGCAATTTTTAACGAAGTATTCAAAGATGTAAACTTGGATGGGACGATCAAGGAAGGGAGTATTGTTGACCCTCTATCTGCATTGGTCACAACTACGTCTCTGTTAGCATTATCATCCCCAAATAGATTAAACGCTGAAACATTTCTTATACCGAAACAAAAACTGAAGTCATATAAAGAGGGAAATCAGCCTCCTATTTATTACCTCGATTGGATTGGCAGTAAGGGCTATAAAAATAATAAAAATCACCTTCTTTCTGCCTTATCTAAACAGGTTGAAAAAGCTGTGAATTTTTTTAATTTTGCCAGTGAACCTTCACGAATACTTTGCCGCTTTTATCAGAATCCTAATCAATCTTTAAAGTTACTTCTATCTGGTTTTGAGGTTTGTAGTGACCGTAAAAACCGCTTTAAGTTAGGGCAGAATATTCATTTATTTCAGCTTGGCTATATCTTGGGGTTCTATAACGAAGATATTAGGATTAGTGTTCTTAAAAGGAGCATGATTAAACCTACTTTAAAGCAATACGGTAATTCTAAGTACTGGGAAAGCAAGCCTGTTTATCTTTTAGAAAAAGATGATTTGATCAGAACTTCAATGGGGCGTAGAGGAAGTATTGGCAAACTTTTCGATCATTCATTAAATAGAGGGGAGTTTCATAATTTATTTAAGAATAATTATTATATATCGATCTCTGAGTTAGAAGCCATATGGATCTATTATTTGACTAAAGTTGCATTACCTAGCTTCCCTTTATTCTTCCTTGACGATAAATCTGTTAGGTTAGAGTCATCATTATTCTGCTGTAATGGGAGCTTTTTTGCAGCAAGGGTACTTGGTAAATCTCCCACAGGAAAAGATTCAGGGAGGTTAAGTGGTCCATATAATCTTGGTAAGAGCATGTATGCGATTCTCCCCCCCTCGTACCTTTCAAGTATTACATTAAGAAAGTTATCGCCCCAAAAGTCTAAAGCAACGAAAACAATTTTTGAAGATTATAATTTTTCAAGGGAATTGGGTTTAAAGCCTCACTCACTTCGGCATTATGCAAATACATTAGCTTTTAAGAGCAATATACCGATTGAAATAATTTCTGCTTGGTCTGGTAGAGTAAGTAATGAGCAAACATATACATATATTCATGTACCAGAAACAGATAAAACTAATCGGGTTAGAGCAATAATAAATCCGACTCAGGAATCAATTGATAGTGTTGATATAAAGATAATTACAATGAAAGATATATCCGTCACTACTCACTTTCCGGCAACAATTACTTCAACAGGTGTTTGCACACAAGAACTAAATGTTACTCCTTGTGATTACTTAAATGACTTTTCTAGTCAGTGCTTTATGTGCAGTCAGTCATGCCATATCGCTGGTGATACTGATGCAATTAATTTCTTAAATAAAGACAAGGAATTTCAGATAGAGCGACTTAAGTCTATTAAAGGAGATCCAAGATTATCTAGCTCTAAAGCAATGCAGGAATGGTACATCATCCATTCAAGAAACACTGAAATCTTATTCAAACTTGTTGAGTTGATGCTTCAAAAAGCTAAAGGAACTATTATTCGATTCAGGGGGACTGATACAAGCTTTATCCTTACGGACTTAACATCAAGACAAGTAGAAGAGGTACGTGTTGAGCTTCCTAATTTTAAAGTTGAGCTATCAGATTTTCTTTCAAAAAGTCCATCAACAAAAGATAAAATTGATAACTTAGAGTTAACAAACTTACTTTCTTCATTTGGAGTTAACAAAGGGGAAATATAAATGGCTACCCCAAAGGTTTCTGCTGAGTCGCAACAGAAAATAGAGAAAATTATTGCAACATGGCGTGGCAAACTAACTTGGTCTGCTCTTGTAAAAGCTATTGAGCTAGAAATAGGCCTTAAGACTACAAGACAAACTCTTACAACATACGTAGGGATAGACTCCGAATATCGAACTAGAAAGGCTCTACTAAGAGGTGCAACACCTGCAATATATACAAAGGTAACAGCCTCCGAAGTAAGTCTAATAGAGCAAATCGAATCATTGAGAGCTGAAGTTGTCCTGCTTGAAAGAAATAATGCAGAGCAACTACGAATGATCGAAAGAATATTTTCGAATGCTAGTGAAATACCTAATATTGACTTAAATGATCTAGTGAGAAAAAGGCCAGAGGACTGAACTGCCACTTACAAGCTATCTCTGGTAAATCAAAAAATATACATTAAATAGGCCAATCAATTGACTTGAATGTCTCAAGTTGTTTCTTTGCATATTCAGGCTCAATCATATTTGCGTAATCAATCATTCCTCGGAGATGAGATTTAAAACCCCATACAGAATCAAATTCTCTGTTTATGATATGTTCATCAAGTCCAAGTTTCTTTATATAATAAAAGTGCTGTCTCAAACGGTCCTTAAACTCTTTTTGTAACCTAGGAGTGTCACCATCAACATTAAGCCCTAGTATTACTTTTTTACTGCTTGGTGAGATTACTTTGGTTTTTCTGTATTGTGGAAGATATCCTGATTTAGATAATATTCTATATACCTCAAATACTAATTCTTTGGCTTTATACCTATCAAAATTTTTTGATCTCGTTGAGAAACTTAAGTCATCACTATACCTTGTATATGTGAGTTTAAATTTATGCGCTAATTTTTTTAGCTCCTCATCATTTTTTCTCATAACTATATTTGATAACAAAGGACTTGTTGGGGCTCCTTGAGGTAAATACCCAATTAAGCTCTTGTTATAATCAGTTATAGATTCGTTTCTATACCAAGATCTCCACTGTATGTAATGCCTACGTTGGCTCTTATGGTGAGTAGGCACCGTACAAAGTCTAGCTAATTCGAAAGATACTAAAGGTTGATATCCTAACTCTTTAAATGACCGAAATATTTGAATTTCAGAAATAGATTCAAAAAAATCGGTTATATCTAACTTGATTAACCACTTAGCTCCACAATGTTTTGAAGCACATTTTTGAATAGAGCTACCTTCAATAAATGCATGGCTTGAAGGATGGACTTTAATTTTTTTTAAAATGTGTTCATTTATCCAGCGTTGAGCATGCATTAACTCTAGGCTAGGGACATGGATATAACGGCGACCACCTGATCGCTTTCGAATAGAAAACTTATTATATGTTTTAGGCGCAGAGCGGCTAACAATACTTCTAAGGCTCTCGTAACTCACGCCAGTTCGAACTGCTAAGTGTTTTAAAGATAGGATTGATGGGAGAGAATATTCGGAATTGATAACAGCGTCACTTTGAGAAATAGCTCTTTCAAGTAATTCTGTAGAATGTCCCTCTTGGATTCCAAGTTTTAAATAAAGTTGAGGAGACCACATATAATTACTCCGAAACACCGCCGCAGGCGGATGAGTGCTCTGGCGGCCTTAGGCTTACGTGGGTATACGGCAGAGTATTCACCCTCCAGCCAAGCGTAAGCTTTTCCATGAGGATCAGGAAATCCATACCCCAGTAGTCACCACTAAAGTAACTACAGCAACTTAGAGTAAGTTGCTTGCTATCACTAATCATATGCAGCCTCTCTCAATTGCGAAGGGTAATAACTAAAGCTCCCTATATCAAGCGATTTTGACTCTTTAGGCTTTAGTTTTCTTGCTGCTGCTAGTTCCCTTAAACCTTTTTGCGTGATTCTTCGTTGTGGTGTTAAGTATTGCCACTTAATACATCTTTCAATTACTCGTTCAAAATTATCTACACTCAAGCCTGTAGCAAAGCATAGAGACGCACGTTTTCTTTTACTTTTTGCTATTAATGCTAAAACTATTAAAACAGTTTGACCAAACTCTCCTCTTCTGGTCATGGCGCCAGATTTAGCAAGTGTTTTTTGTCCTATGTTTTGTAGTATTTTTATTGGATCGCCTTGAACAACCTCTGGTGGAAAGACTGACATTGTATTGGCTGTAATAGCCCTGTTAGGAAAAAGGCCTATCCATTGATTATTGCCTTTAGTCGGCTCCCATAAAATGAGTGGTGTATTGTTCGGGCAGCCATGCTCAAACACTAAAGTTGCCATAGATTGTTTAAAGCCAAGCCACATGTTCTTTTTATTTTTGTTTGCTATACGACCATATTTTCGACATAACTCGATAACTTCATCTTTTTTATATGACGGCCAAAACATACTATTTATTGTCGGTGCTTCCATATGGATTAGCACTTCAGGATTTGATTTATGTTCATTAACCCAAGAAATACCAGTTTCTGTGCCTGAGTACGCTATCACTTTAAAATTAATGTGCTTTGTTGATAGCCACGAAACAACACTTGGAACCAACCAAAAGCTTGTTAGAAAGTCTCGAACCCTTCTTCCAGATCCAATAAAGTCATCTACAAATATTATGTAATTACACCGAGAGCTTCTGAGAGCTTCGAGTGAAGGGTGATTTAGATATTTAGAGGGATTAGCCTTACTCATTTGCCTGATAAGTTGCGCTACGATTGCCTCGCTGCCTAAGTCAGCAGAGTCTTCAACTGAATTTACTGTCTGTCCATCTTCGCTAACTTTTACTTGATGATAAAATGGAATGACTTCTCTACAGTTGTTTTTTTTGATTTCTCTAACTGAAAATAATGCAACTTTTCCATCAATCCCTTCTGACACTTTTATTATCTTATTCTGTAAGTTCCGTCTGAATTCAGATTGAGAAACTAAGGTTAGAGAGTTGGCAAGGTGGGCGGCAGCTTCCTGATCCTGTCTATTAAACTGAAGAAGCCACTTTTTTCCTTGCTCTGTATGTATAAGGCTTCTTGCATTATATTTGTCACTCATTATCAGTCCAATTAATAGCTACAATTATAAACTCACAGCAGGCTTATCCCTTGCCGATTAATCAACTTTATTTCGAAAATAAAGATGACCCTTTAGCTTGTATTTGTTAAATCAGTTATTTACAGTATCTTTTGTAATCATATGCGCAAAGCAACCTGCGGTAATCAGTCCCTTTTTTGTCAGGCATAGATAGCAAAAGTTTTTCTACTTCCTCCAAATTTACAGCATCATTCCATGTTGACCACAGAATTGAGCTTATCTTATTTGTTCTGGTTACTGATTCATCATCATAAATATCTTGTAAAAGCTTATGAGTTGTTTGTACTGAACAAGAAAGTGTTAGTAAGTATTCTTCTATTTTACGAAGTTGTTGAGTCTTTAAGTGTGTAGCTTTTTTTAAATCAGGATGAATTGTGTCGAAAGCATAGATAGGAAACCACTGGGTCTTAGCAATGTTTATTTTATCAATTAATTGTAGTAACTGATGGTTAGACTCTTCTATAATTTGGAAATATTCAGATATGAAGCTTGAAGAATTTTTATGTTCATATGTAATCGATTTAGAAGAACCTATTACAAGAATTTTGTCACTATTACTTAGTGAGTTAATGTCTTCTGTAATGTTTACTTTAATACTCGTGCCGTCATCACTTGCTCCTGAATAGATATCTTTAACAATACTTTGTACTTTTCTAATATCCATTGCTGAAACAGGGAGGTTTAAATTGGAAAGTGATTTGTAAATTTCGTTAAAATCATCTGTTTTTAGCTTGTTGATTCGGATAGTCGAAAAGCCTTCTAAATCTATATCATGCTCACTAATTTCATGTGATCGAGAGCCGTCTTCAAACTCAACTAATAAAAAATTATTTCTAATCCGCTCTGCAGTTTCTGAATTTGGCTCAACATAGGTAAAGATTGTTTTAAGTAAACTTTTTATATTTTCATCACCAATACCATACCCCATGAATATGATAGGGTTATGTATAAATATTGATAATAATTGAGCTCTGATTAATTCATACTTTTCGTTAAATTGTTCATAGTCTTCTTCAGTAATAATCACCTTGGAAGGGTCAGTACAAGAGCCATGAATTTTATAAACAGAGCCATATGGATTGCTAAGTAGAATATCGTTCCCTACTAATGGCTCAAAACCAAAAATATCTTCAATAAGCGCATCGTAATTTGTAGTAATTACAGAGCCAATATTTTTACGAACTTTTTTTAGTTCAGTTAATTCTTCATTCATAGCTTCTTTATAGTTAAGCTCACTAACTAATTGAGATATATAAATTTTGAAGCGACTTAGATAATTTTCATTTTCCATTTCACGATAAAAAATATCATTAACTTCCTTAAATTTACCATTTCTATCTCTACCTAGATCAGTATTGAATTCCTGCTCCAATTTTGTTGCAAGTTTTGTGTAGTCATATTTCCCGTTAGACTGACACTCAGCTTTAATATCAAGATAAAATTCATTATTTCCTTTGAGCTCATAGGCCACATGCTTTAACAAGCCATTCCATGTAAAAGCATTATTAAGATAACGTAAACTTATACCTGCACCAACAAATAAAACAGGGTGGTTACGGTACTTTCCTATAAATTCGCGAATGTTCATTTTTTCCCTATAAACGTATGTTTTGTTGATTTATCACAGATAATAAGTTTAATTCTCTAACTCAAATTCATCACTTGAATGAGACTGAATCTATCAAAAAATGCACTTAAATTTAAACTATTATTACATATCCGAGCAATTAAAAGTTTTCATATGTAGGTGAGTGAGTGATCAACTTTATTTAGTTATAGATACTAATAACTCGGATTATTAGCATTACTCTCCACATTAAACGGATTAGTGGCATAAAAAACTTAATGAGATGCTAAGCTAATGTGCTTTTTTTGGGACTACTCTTGTACATATTTTTAAGAAAGTTTTCAAAATCAGATTTGTCTATATGGTTAAACTGGACCTGATCATCAAAAATAGGGAGTAATTTTTTTAGGTTGCTATGAGATAGAAATTGTTTGGCCTTTATTAAAGCTAAGTCACAATTTTCCATGTCCTTTGGTATGTCATTCGCTGTCTTTCTAATCAATGTTAACTGAGCTAATGACATACGATAGGGATCACACTCTTCGATTAATCGAATGTTTTTTTGTGTTCTTTTAATTAATAGGTGTTGTAAGTCGTTTTCAGGAAATAAGGCTTCTATATGATCAAGGTAGCCAATTGATTTTTTAGTCCACTTTAACTCATCAAAGTGCATTCTAGGGTTTGCTTCTTTTCTCTGTGCAATTTCCCATTTGTCAGTAAGCTCTTCATTAATTTCTATTTTTGCATTACGATGCTTAACCATAAGATTTAGGTAGTTGGCAGTGGCTTTACCAATTATTGAACCGGTAACCAACGCTTTTAACTGTCTACTTGCCCATTTCGCTCCACGTTTACCATCAAGTATTCTATTAAGGTCTCTATCCCATTGAGCTGTTTTCGTTTTAGCTTTATTTATCGTAACCTTACATTCTTCGATCTGTCTAAAGTTTTGAAACTCTTTTGATAATTTTTCAAATTCGACATCGAATGCATTGCTTCCACATGTATGACCGATATTTATTTCACATCCATCATTAAGGCTAACCAAGTAGCCTTTTTTGTGTTCGGTGTGACAGCTACTTAAACCACAGCGAATCATGGTTGGTAGTTCATAATATCCGATAATATCACTCAAAGAAGCATTAGCTAGATTATGGTTGTCTTTGAAATTAGCGCGCTCAATGATATCTTCCCATCTAACAATATTTTTTAGTTCCCCATTATCTCGTATAAATATCATCTATATCTTCTCCCTAAGAACTTTTACTTAATGTCATCAGCGACTAATGATTAAGTAGATAATCTTAAGTCTTTTTTATTGCCAGAGATAGAGGGAACTAGTCAGCAGCTCTAAGTTCAATTCTGAGGTATCTAAAGCTTGAACTTAGGCTTATGGGCTAGGCTCTCACCTTTTTTTATGTCGTTCAAAACAACTCATCAGATTAAACAATCACCACATGGGGTAAATGAGATTCCTATACTTTGATAAACAGCTTAAGCTCTTGAAAAAGAGTAAGTGGCCCAAATATTATTGTAATAGTTTTAAGTTAAATACAATATGAATCTAATTTATGTAGGCTGTAAAAAATAAATAATTAAGGATGATTTAATGAGTGAACAATCTTTGCTTTTAAGTAGTATGAACTTTGAAATAGGAACTGAAGCGGAAGCAATTGCAAAGCCAGGGGATTTCATCGTATCTAATTTTTCAACGTATCAACATTGGTCCATTGTTTCAGATAAACTTTGTTCAGAGGGAAAGCTGATGCTTATTTCTGCTACTAAAAGAACTGGTACTGTAATGGAAGAGCCATGGGATAAAGTGGTAAATGGCCAGCCTACTAAAGTTGTTGCGGATACACCTATATTATCTCCTGAAAATATCATTAAAAGAGCTAGGTCTAAAATAGGGGTTTGGAAATACTCCGTTACATCACAGAATTGTGAGCATTTTGTTAACTGGGCCGGAAACGAAAAGATAAGCTCTAAACAAGTATTTTATACCATCACAGGCGCAACCACTCTAGCCGCAATATATACACTCGTAGAAAAAAATCCAAAACTGTTTTGGATTTTACTAGCTGTAGGAGTTGGTGGTTTTTTAGGATTATTCTTGAGTCGTCCTTCCACAAAGTAGACTCAATAATTAAACTTGAAGGTAACTCCTTGGATTATTTAGTTTTTTCAGTCACTATCACTAATAGTGCTTACCGAATTTACAATTGCCATTACTTTACTTAGGTTTTTTCTGAATAAAGCAGACAAAAAGGCCTCTTGAACTTTGTCGTAAAAGAGGCCCTCGTTTATTCTATGATTCCTATTATCAACTTTTGTTGTTTATCTCTGTCTTGCAGGGCGCTGGCATCCACAATAGATAAAAGCATACTAGGTATGGTATTTATCTAGGTAGTTAAGTAGTCAACGGGAGGCGAGGTATTTAGAGTGGTTAAACTCGCAATCAAAACGATCTCGCTCTTACTCTTAGTTGGGTATGTTTCCAACTACTTAAATTTTGGACCTAATAATGATATTTTTCAACATCTAAATTTTCTGTAAAAGATAAGCGATCACTTTACTGCTGGAATCGAGAGTAGTCGATTGTTTTTAACAAAATCTATAAAAGTGGTAAAGATAAAATTATATATAGGTTTCATAAGTCACTGTATTCTAATGAATTAATTGTATTTCATATATTATATTGAAATTGATTATTGCTCATAAGGACAAGACTCATCAGATTATGCACGTGATCCTAGAGGCTTTGCTGTTAAGTTTTACACTCAAGAAGGTAATTTTGACCTAGTGGGGAATAATACCCCCATCTTTTTCCTAAATGATCCGATTAAGTTTCCTGACTTTATTCATTCTCAGAAAAAAGATGCCAGAACCAACTTACCTAACCCAGCAAACATGTTTGAGTTCTGGGCGAACTACCCACAATCTTTGCACCAAATGACCATTCTTATGTCGGATCGAGGCATTCCAGCCAGCCTTAGGCACATGCATGGTTTTGGTTCTCATACTTTGAGTTTTTGGAATCAAGACGGGGAACGAGTCTGGGTTAAGTGGCACTTGAAAACAGATCAGGGGGTGAAGACATTAACGGAAGAAGAGGCCGCTTTAAAACCTGCCCATGGCGCTCAGCAGGATTTAGTTGAAGCAATTGATAGCGGTGATTTCCCGAGTTGGACAGTCAAGTTACAGGTGATGACAGAGAGTCAAGCGGCTAACTTTGCGATTAACCCTTTTGACCTAACCAAGGTATGGCCACATGCTGATGTGCCTTTGATCGAAGTGGGTAAGCTAGAGCTTAATCGTAATGTTGATAACTACTTTGCTGAGACAGAGCAAGCGACCTTTGCGCCAAGTAATTTGGTGCCTGGCATAGGTGCCTCTCCAGATAAAATGCTACAGGCAAGACTGTTAGCTTATCAAGATGCTCATAGATATCGTGTTGGGACTCATGCAAGCCATATTCCGGTTAATGCACCTAAATGCCCAGTGAATCATTATCAAAGAGATGGTGCGTTTGCTAGCGTCAATGCGGGGGCGAGTGCTTGCCCTTATGGTCACGGTTCACAGCCTGAAGTGAACTTCTATCCTAATGACAGAGCTAATGAGCCTAAACCAAATGCCAATTTACAAGCGCCTATGATGCCAGTGCTTGAAGATGCTTGGATAGGTGCTCACAGCCAAGATGAGGAAGACTACTACTCTCAAGCTGGGGACTTATTCCGCTTGATGAATGATGATCAAAAAGCACAGCTAGCAAAGAATATTGCTGGTGGTCTATCCCAGGCAAATGAGTCGATTCAATCTCGTATGTTGGCGCAATTTGCCAAAGCGGATCAAGCTTATGCGGATGCTGTTGCTGCCTTGCTAAAGTAAATCAGGTTGACGAGTAAGAAAGAGCAAAGCCCATAACCTTTAGGTTATGGGCTTTTTTTAATGATGTTTAAGCTAAAAGATACCTTTATAAAAAGCTTTTGCTTATTATGTGCCACCTTAAAGACACTCGAAGGAAGCTCCAGTATGGCCAAAATAATCTTCTCGCTAAAATATGTGGAAGAGGATGAAGCAAATGACATTCGTCAGTTGCTTATGGAGAATGAAATTGAGTTTTATGAAACCACAGCAGGTCGCTGGCAAATTTCCTTGGCGGCAATTTGGATTCGCAATAATGAAGATTTCGACAAGGCTAGAGCGTTAATTGAAGCGGATCAAAAAGAAAGGCGAGAAGCTTATCAAGCCAATATGCCTGACATGAGGCTGCTGCCTTCCTTATGGCGACAATGCCGCCATAATCCGGTTGAGTTTGGTTTTACCCTAGTTGCCATCGTCTTTGTGTTAGGCCTAACGCTTTGGCCCTTCTGGCTAGTTTGATTGCCTAAAGCCAAGAAGACCTTGATGGTCTAGACAGGCACACAATTCTTTTGGCTTTCAATTAAGGCAACCGCTATCTGATGCCTGGTTACTATGCCAATAATGCGTCTGTCTTCTACGACAGGATAAACTTTCGGTTTTCTATCTAACATCATTTTAGCTAAGGTCATGACGGTATCAGTGGGTTTCACTGTTAGCACATCCGTTTGCATGACAGATTCGATAGAGTTGGGCTGATTGCAATAATAGGCATTCTGTAGAAGTTGTGGCAGTACATCCTGCTCTGATACAAATCCAATTAGATTACCGTACTTATCCGCCACGGGGGCACCCGATAACTTATGACTTGAAAGACCTTGTATTAGATCGTTGATGCTGGTCTGTTGAGTCACATAATAAGCATCTCTAGACATGATATCTCGTATTTGCAATGTCTCTTTCATACACTGTTTCTCCTTTTAGAGCTTGATATGTAAGAGTTGTCCTAAATCTAAGTTTAGAGGGTGTCTGCTTAAAATGCCTTGTCAAAAACTAAAATTTTATAAATAAGGCTAATAGCTTTTAACTGTTAAGAGGCTTTATTGGCTTGTTATTGAGTAGCAGAGCTTAAAGCAAAGCTAAGAGACCTTAGTTGTGTATTTTTTATAACCTGCCAGAGAGACTATTGATGGGGTATACTAGGCCTTTCCTATTGTTATTGATGCCTTTATGACCAAAGCAAAACATCAACCAAAACGTGGTTCACGTAATCAGAAGCTAGAGTTACATCCTCGTAACCCCCATAGGGCGAGGTATGACTTTGCCTTGCTAGCTGATTCTAGTGCTGAACTGGCACCTTTTATCAGAACCAACAAGTTTGGTAATGAGTCTATCGACTTTGCTGATGCAAAAGCGGTAAAGGCACTTAATCGAGCCCTTCTGAATCACTTTTACGGGGTGAGCTTTTGGGACATACCTGAGGGTTACTTGTGTCCACCTATTCCTGGGCGTGCTGATTATATTCACCATCTAGCGGATCTTCTTGCTACGAGTAATCAAGGAGACATTCCCAGAGGCAAGGGGATAAAGGCCTTGGATATTGGTGTTGGTGCTAACTGCGTTTACCCTATTATTGGTCATAGGGAATATCAGTGGCAATTTGTTGGTAGTGACATTAACAAGGTCGCAATCGATACAGCTAACGCGATAGTGTCTTCAAATACCTGCTTAAATGGCAATATAGATTGTCGATTGCAGACGTCTAATAGGCTCATGTTTGAAGGCATTTGGAAACAAGATGAGCGCTTTGATCTGACATTATGTAACCCTCCTTTTCATAGCTCTAATGCGAAGATGCAAGCGGAATCTCAGCGTAAGTGGAAAGGCTTAAATCAGGGGCAAAAAATACCGTCTAAGCAAGGCCTTAACTTTGGCGGCCAAGACAATGAGCTTTGGTGTGAAGGTGGGGAAGAGCGCTTTATTAATGACATGATTACCCAAAGTGTCGACTTTGGTGAGCATTGTTACTGGTTTACCAGTTTAGTCTCTAAACAGGCAAACTTATCTGGCATATACCGCAAACTAAAGCAGGTGGGTGCCAAGGAAGTGAAAACGGTTGAAATGGCGCAAGGTCAAAAGGTTAGCCGGTTTGTCGCTTGGACCTTCTTAATGCCAGATCAAAGAGATTATTGGGCAGATAATTACTGGAAATAAACAACCCGTTTGAGAGCCAATAAAAAGGCGCATCCTATAGCAGGATGCGCCTTTTTAGTTTTAACACGATCGTTTATGACTTAGTCAGTGACCAGGTCAGCAGCGATTTTAGAGGCAAGTTTAGCATTGTTAAAGACGAGCTCTATATTACTTGCTAAGCTGTTACCGCCCGTTAACTCAGCAACACGGGCTAGTAAGAAAGGAGTTGATTCTTTACCACCGATGTTTTGTTCCACAGACTCTGCTAAAGCTTGTTCAACCGCTTGGTCAATCGCCGCTTTATCCATAGCAAACTCATGTGGAATCGGGTTAGTGACAACCACACCACCTTCTAGCTTCATATCCCATTTTGCTTTTAGGAAATCGGCAATCTGAGTTGCGCTACTAAGGTTGTAATCTACTGTGTGATCACTTTCACGGGTATAGAATGCAGGCAGTTTATCTGTATTAAAACCTAATACAGGGACACCTTGAGTTTCTAAGTACTCACGGGTAAGACCAAGGTCCAGAATGGATTTCGCGCCAGCGCAGACAACAGCAACATTGGTTTTAGCAAGTTCTTGCAAGTCAGCAGAAATATCAAAACTGGTTTCAGCGCCTCGGTGAACGCCACCAATACCGCCTGTCGCAAAGACTTTAATGCCAGCCATTGCGGCAACTATCATGGTTGCCGCTACTGTGGTTGCACCATGTTGCTTAGTTGCCACAACAAAAGGTAAATCACGACGAGAGCATTTGATAACAGAAAGGCCTGCTTGGCCTAGTGTGTCTATTTCTTCATGACTAAGGCCTGCTTTTAAACGACCATCTAGAATTGCAATGGTGGCTGGTACTGCACCATTATCACGAATGATCTGTTCTACTTTTTTTGCTGTTTCAGCATTTTGAGGCCAAGGCATACCATGTGAAATAATGGTACTTTCTAAGGCGACAACAGGCTTGTTGTTGGCAAGAGCTTCTGCTACTTCTGGGCTGATATCTAGATACTGTTTCATTTCTTGGCTATCCATTTTTCAATATTTTTTTGACTAATATTTGGGTTGTTGGCGGCATCTGATTCTAGTGTCATGGCTGAGCATGCACTGGCAAACTCTAATGCCTTATCAATTGGCCATCCGTTAAGCTCTGCGTGAATAAAGCCTGCAAATAGCGCGTCGCCTGCACCTGTGTCACTCACTGCATCAATTTCAAATACGCCATAAGACACGCTTTGATGAGCATTCGCAAAGATCACACCTTCAGAGCCAAGGCTAAGTAAAATGTTTTTTACACCCAACGAGAGTAGTGCATGAATGAGTGCTGAGTCGTGGGCTTCGGTTAACCCTGTGATGGCTTTTGCTTCGTCACGGTTAACCTTTAATCCCGTCAGCCTTTTTAGTATTGGCTTAAGGCGAGTCGACTTTTGTACTGAAACCGCATCCGCATAAAGTTTGCCTTGGCAATTAAGCTGAGCTAACCAACTAATGCAGGATTCACTTAAGTTTGCTTCAAGTAAGAGTGTCTGAGCTGACAGTAACAAAGACTGCTTGTTACTTAACTGTGCGCCATCTAAGGTATCAATTATTTCCATATCAGATACAGCGGCTACAAGCTGGCCTTGAGGGTCATTGATGGCTAAGTAGGTACTGGTACTAAAATCAGGGTGGCGAATGACGGCATCCATATTGATGCCACTAGAGCGACACTGCTCTAATAACCAATCACCAGACTTATCTTGGCCAATCGCACTGACAAGTGAGACATCTTGCCCAAGGCGAGATAAGTTCTCAGCTATGTTTCGGCCTACTCCACCTGGGCTTTGGTGTATCTGGCCAAGGTTTGAATCTTCAAGCCGTAGCTCTGTCAATGAACGGCCGCAAATATCTAAGTTGCAACCACCGATAACAACGATATTGTTATCTTTAGGAACGATATAGCCTTTGCCTAAAATGAAGCCTTTATTGGTGAGTCGCATTATGTGACCTGCCACTGATTCACGGCTCATGCCAAGCTGATTAGCAAGCTCTTGTTGAGAGGCTAATGGGCTCTTTTTGACAGCCATTAATACTCTGTTTTCTTGTTCAGACATAAAGTACCTCGCTAACAAAAGTTTATATGATTAACAATGATTATAAATCTAACGAGCTTTAACCTTAATAGCAAGGCTTATATGATTTACTAACATAGTTTTGTTACAGCTTTTGTTATTGATTTAGCTAATAAAATGCTCATTCAGCCATAAAAAAAGCCAACCTAAGTTGACTTTTTTTATGGCGCTGAGGGTGAAGCCTCTTAGCAACCAAAAGCTTAGTTGATCTGATTCTTCATGTACTGGCCCAGTTCAGAGTGATGCATGATAGAAGAAACAGGCAGCACTTTATTTGCAGGCCCCCAAGCGAAGACATTCACTGGCACTGCTGTGTGAGTCCCTGTGCCCCAAACAATGTTTTGCGAGGTAGCAAGCTCACGACCGATCAGGTTGCCTCTATCGTTGTAAGGGAAGAAAGCATCGAAATCAGTAATAGCAGGGACTGTCTTGGCTGACAAATACTTGTGGCCTTGTGAATGGTAAGGGTTTTCCTTATCCATAAGAATGCGCTTGGCTTGTGCTTCATCAATTTTGAAGTCTGAATTAGCGTTAACAATCTTGACTAAGTTTGCAGGCGTTTGTTCTGCTTTATCCAGTTTGCCAAACTTGCTTGTCATAGCATAGAAGCTCATTTTTTGATTATAAAGGGCATCTAGAATATCAAACCCACCAAAGTTGAAGTTAGGCTTGTAGTCTTGATTCTCAAAAGCTTTCCCTGAACGTTTTTGTGCTTCTGGTAAGTTCTCAGAGGAGTAACTAAATCCGAATGAGCCTGTTTCATGGTCTGCCGTTACTATGATTAGTGTATCATCACGACCCGCTGCCCACTGGTAAACACTGCCGACAGCTTCATCAAATTTTACTAACTCATTGAGCATGGAACCTGCATCATTTGAGTGGCCTGCCCAGTCGATTTGCCCACCTTCAATCATGAGGAAGAAGCCGTCTTCATCTTTTTCTAATACAGATAGGGCTTTTTCTGTCATTTCTTTTAGAGTGGGTTGTGTTCGTTCAGCGGAATCCTTGTTTAGACGATGCTCAGTACCATCCGCCATGCCTGAATAAGCAAACAAACCGAGTAACTTATCACCTGTTTGAGCATTTAATTGAGCACGGTTAAAGGCTAGGTCATAACCTGCATCTTCGGCTTCAACGAGTAGGTTACGTTCATCTTTACGTTTAGACTTTAGATAAACACTACCTTCTGTCATGTCTTTCAATTCGTTATAAACCGCACCCTTATCATTGGTGGACTTTGGAATAAAGTTTCTTAATCCACCAGATAGCATGACATCAACGCCTGTTTCTAGCATGTCGACCGCAATGTCATTTTCAAGTGATCTATGGGGCTGGTGTGCTGCAAATGCGGCAGGTGTCGCATGAGTAAGACGAGTGTCTGAAATAAGCCCTGTCGCTTTACCAAGACGCTGAGCTTTTTCTAGAATGGTTTCAACATGGTTACCGTCTTCATCTATCCCTATTACTTCTGAGCCTGTATAGATGCCGGTAGCAAGTTGAGTTGCTGAGCACGCTGAGTCAACGACTATGGCATCACTTGGGTTAGTTAAAGAAGCGCCGATAACGCCTTCTTTTGCTAATTGAGCTAGGGAGGTTGTGCGTCCCTTATAAATGGAGTTAGGCGCATGTTTGGCATAGGTTTCTAATAAACCTACCTGTTGCGGCCCCATGCCATCGCCTATCATCAAGATCACATTTTTGATCTCTGATGCAACAGATGTCATAGGTAAACTAGCTATTAATGTTCCGGTTAATAGTGCTTTACTGAGCTTATTCATATATCCCTCTTACAAACGTTTGATTGTTTTTTTATGATTATTTTGTATGACGCTTATTGAATATCAGGTAACGCTTTTCTTGGTTAACATTTTGCTGCATTCAATAGCGAAGCTATTTAAACCGCAAAAGATGTCACTTCTATTACATAACAAAGACGTTTGATATAAATAGTATCTATGTCGTTGCTGTCACAATACTGCAACATATTGACGTAATTAGATACTTTATGGTGATAAAGCCGAAGTTAAAAAGCGATGTAAGAAAGGAAATGGTGAGCAGAGTATAAAAAAAGCCAGCTATGCAAAGCATAGCTGGCTTTGATTTTATGATCGAATAGTAAGGGAACTAAACTTTAAACTGATGGATATTATTATTTAGTTCAATCACTTGATCAGCTATTTGTTGATTCGCTTCTGCTGACTCTTCAGCGCCTGTAGTGGTCTGTAATGCAATTTCTTGTATGTTATTAAGGTTATTGGTTATTTCTGATGCTACCTGAGATTGCTCTTCAACAGCGGCTGCAATCTGTGTATTTAAATCAGAAATCTGGCTAACAGCTTCATAAGCTTCTTCAAATGAATGGCTGGTTTCAGTGCTTTTCGCAAGACAAGCTTCTGTAGTGGTATTGCCATTTTGCATACTGGCAACCGCTTGGCTTGCCTCGCGTTGTAGTTTCTCAACCAATTCTTGAATGTCTACCGTTGATTCTTGTGTCCTTTGCGCTAAAGATCGTACTTCATCGGCAACAACTGCAAAGCCTCTACCTGTTTCACCTGCACGGGCTGCCTCAATGGCAGCATTTAGAGCGAGTAAGTTAGTTTGCTCTGCAATACCTCTAATGGCATCCAGTACTGTGCCGATACTTTCTGTTTCTTTGGCTAGTGTTTCAATATCTTTTGAAGTGCGTGTCACTTCATCAGCCATTTCTCTGATGATTTCTTGTGTTTCATTGGCAGAACGCTTGCCCTTATCAACGCTTTCTTTCACTCTTTCGGCGATTTGTGCCGCTGATGCTGTGTTAAGTGCAACTTCTTGAGTGGCTGTATTCATCTCGGAGACAGCATTAGAAACAATACTTGTTTCACCTTGTTGGGTTTTGATTGAGCTTTGAGTTTCTGCTGTGATTCTTAAGGCAGTATTTGATGAGTCAGCAAGCGCTGTTGATGAATCCGTAATTCTTTGAATGGTGTTTGCCAAGCGTTCGATAAAACTATCAAACGAGTTCGAAAGCTTACCTATTTCATCTAGGCTATTGCTATTAATTCTTAAGGTTAGGTCGCCATCACCTGTTGTAATTTCTGTTAATCGGTTTTGTAAATTTGCTATTGGTTTGATAACCGTTTTACCAACGAGTATAGAAATAGCCAAAGCAAAAATGACTGATGCGATTAATGATACGGTAATCATATTGATTGCATTAAGCTCGTCATGTTCTGCTTTCAATGCTGACTTTGCTGTGAATTCTTGAATGTCAGCTAATACACCGATAAGTTCTTTATCAAGTTCATCTTGATGCTTTTCTAAGGTAGGCAGAAGAGTTAACGCTTCTTTCATCTTATGACTTTCCAATAAGTCAGCAACCTGAAAAGATTCTTTTTCAGTTTGTAAAAAGCTTTTTTCAATGACTTTCATCGTAACTGCTAAAGATTCAAGTTTATCAATGGCCGCTTGTGAGTGAGCAATGTCCAATGCCGCTTGAATCAACTCTTCTGCTTCAGCAATTTCATGTTCTATTTTTTTAGAAAGAGTTTTCATTTTTTTGATGTGTTTATCTCTGCTTTTCTTATACTCACCAGCGTTCGTTTCAATTAGAACGCCGTATAAAACAGACCTTTCTAGCTCTATAACTTGAGCTAATTGGTGCTCAGTAATTTGAGTCATTAGATTATTTAAAGGGATATTAACTTCAGCAATATCGACAATTTCAACGCCAATTTTCTTCATCTGAGTTAAACCAAGCATCCCCACAAGGAAAATAAGGCCTAATAAAGAAGCCCCTAGGAAATAGATTTTATGAGCAATTTTAATACGATTAAGCATGGTAAATATCTCAATTAGGTTATTGATTTACTTCTTAAAGATCTTGTAAAAAAATAACTGATAATAGAATTTTAGACTTCATCTAAAAATGATTAATATTATGTTAATAATCATAACGTCATGTCCATGATTAAGTCATAAGTATAATTGTATTTTTTTTACAGTTTGAAATCTTATGTACCTTTTTATTGCAAAAGGTAGGATTAATGCAGGTTTGTGTTGTTTTTGTGTCAAACCTGTACTTTTAATCACTTAATATCCAATTAAACTTATTAATAAAACTGAATGACGCTATAATGATCTATTCGTTCTAATTAGGTTTATTTATGCTATTTCCCATTAGGGTGATTCTACTTACTCTATTACTACTTGCGGTTACCTTTTACGGTTTGTTGGTTTTTCCTTTTTATTATCAATCTAAAAACAGGGTATACCTTGTTACTAAGTGGTTTCAGCAGGCAAGCCGAGTATTTGGTTTGCAGGTAAATGTCATTAAAGATCAGGTTGCTGAAAGTGTAGGACAAGCCGTTTATATTGCAAATCATCAAAACAACTTTGATCTCTTCACTCTGGTGCATGCTGTCCCTAAAAGAACCGTTACGATTGGTAAAAAAAGTATTGTTTGGATTCCTATCTTTGGTCTTTTATATTGGATTACTGGGAATTTTTTGCTCAATCGATCAAACCGTAAAAAGGCTATTGCCACCATAGATCAAGTGGTGGATAAAATGCGTGAAACAGGCTTATCCATATGGATGTTTCCAGAAGGCTCAAGGAGTCGAGGGCGTGGTTTTTTACCTTTTAAAGCAGGGGCTTTTCATGCTGCTATTCAAGCTGGGGTTCCTATCGTTCCTGTTGTGTGTAGTAATACTCATAGACAAGTGAATTGGCATCGTTGGAATAATGGCAAGGTATTGGTTGAGATGTTGGCGCCTATTTCGACTAAAGGATTAACCGAAAGGGATGTGCCTGCATTGATGTCGAAATGCGCTGAGCTTATGTCACAAAAACATCAAGAATTAAATCGCCTTTTAGGCCGTCCTATTTAAGGAAATCGATTAGAAACACTGCTAATAACTAGATATAAAATTAGACATAAAAAAACCACCTTATGAATCTAGGTCATAAGGTGGTTTTTTATTGCCTAATCGCTAAAAAAGACGAACTTTCAGCTTACATTTGCGACTGAAGGTAGTTTGGTAAACCAAGCATCTTGATAAGCCCAAGTTGCTTTTCTAGCCAGTAAGCGTGATCAATCTCTGTATCATCCAGTAAAACTTCTAGCATTTCACGCGTGTTATAGTCTTGTACGTCTTCACAGATCTTGATGGTTTCTTTTAGCATGGCTGCTACTTCATATTCGACTTTAAGGTCGTTTTCTAGCATTTCTGGTACATCTTTACCGACACGGATAGCTTCACGTGTGACTAGGTTAGGTGTGCCTTCCAAGAAAAGAATGCGTTCGATCAATTTGGCAGCATGGCCTTTTTCATCATCAAATTCGTGATCAATGCGCTCATACAGCTTACTTAAACCCCAATCATCATACATACGAGAGTGAATGAAGTACTGGTCCATTGCTGTCAGCTCATTGGCAAGCAATTTATTTAGTGCATCGATAACCTGTTGGTTGCCTTTCATCTAAGCTCTCCTTGTTAAACTTGAGATTGTAAGTAGTTTTCTAAGCCAGTATTGGCAATAAGGTATTCTTGCGTTTCAAGCCAGTCTAAATGCTCTTCTTCATATTCAAGAATATCTTCTAATAAGTCGCGGCTAATATAGTCTTGTTCTTTTTCACACAAGGCAATTGCATCTTTTAGCTCGGCAATTTGCTCTGTTTGAAACTTAAGGTTGCAACTAATAATCTCAACCGGTGTTTCACCAATATTTAGGTGGCCTAGTTGTTGAAGATTAGGTAAACCTTCTAGAAAAAGAACACGTTCGATCAGGTCGTCAGATTGTTTCATGTCCTTAATCGATTTTTTGTAGTTTTTAGAATTAAGCGCGTCTAAGCCCCAATTCTTGCACATGCGTGCATGTAAAAAGTACTGGTTAATCGAGGTTAACTCAGTTTTAAGAACTTTGTTTAAGGCCGTAATGACCTGCTTGCTACCTTGCATAATACCCTCGCAACACAGATATGATTGTTTAAAGTTTGTACGCAATTATAGTGTGAATTTCAAATAAAGAAAGTGAAATCTTATGAAAAAGTGTTATTTTTCAATCTCTTACGAATGGTTTTCGTTATCATTATGAGGTAGGGTCTCAGTTGTTAATGAGAACGATAGTTAGTTTGCCAATATTTTGTCAGCCTAATATAAAAAAGCACCCTATATCAGTGATATAGGGTGCAAGAAGAGGTGAACTAAGGAAACCATATCAAAGATTAAAGCTCTTATTTTTCCCTGTTAGATCATTGGCAAACTCAAAAGCTTAATCGCGCCAGCTAAGCTGTGTAATTTAAGATTAGTTCAGTATTTACAAAAAGGTTAACTTTTTCTGCAGCTTATCTTGTTAGGTGAATAGAAAAGGGCAAAACACTATCTAAATATAAAATATAGCGTTATGATTCGATTTATATATAAAATATAGCAATTCGTATAAGGTTTAAATTATGGGAATAGTAAAAATTTCGGACCCTTTACATGATGAGATTCGTAAAACGAGCAATGTCATGTCACGGTCAATCAACTCGCAGGCTGAATTTTGGTTAAAAATGGGACGTTTAGCTGAGATGAATCCAACTTTAACTTTTAATGACATTATTCAGATGCAGCTGAAGCTAGAAGATGAGATCAGCCAAACTGATCAAGTAGAAGAAACACAGTTGCGGGCTTTAACTTAAAGGCACTCATAAGGAATAAAAAATGGATAAAGCCATCATTAAGTCTGAAACAGAAATCAATCTGATGCGTGAATCTGGCCAACTGTTAGCTAAGGTATTTGATATGCTCGATGGCTATATAAAGGTTGGAACTACGACGCTAGAGATAGATCAAAAGGTAGAAAGCTATATTTGTAATGAGCTTGCTGCTCGACCCGCAAGCAAAGGGCAATATGATTATCAGTTTAGTCTTAATGCTTCGGTCAATGAGGTGGTGTGTCATGGTGTGCCAAGTACGTATCGCTTAAAAGGTGCCGATATAGTCAATATTGATGTGACCTTAGAAAAGAACGGTTTTATTGCTGATTCTAGTAAGATGTACCTTATGCCTAACGCTAGCCCCATAGCTAAAGCCTTGGTTAAAAAGACTTATGAATGCCTTTGTTTTGGTATTCGTCAGGTTAAACCTGGTGCTCGTCTTGGTGATATAGGTGCTGCTATTCAAGCTCATGCGCAATCATCCGGTTATTCTGTCGTCAAAGAATATTGCGGCCATGGTATTGGCCGTGAAATGCATGAAGCACCACAGGTTTTACATTATGGTCAATCTGGCACTGGGTTGGTACTGGAGCCAGGTATGACATTCACGATTGAACCTATGATTAACCAGGGTCAGGCTAAGGTGAAAACGAAAAAAGATGGTTGGACGGTCGTCACCAGAGATAAAAAGCTTTCTGCTCAGTGGGAACATACTATTTTAGTGACGGAAACTGGCTATGAAGTACTGACATTAAGAGCGGATGAAGCGCCAATTTAGACATTGTTTTGATGGGCTTTGCTTCTTCATTATGATTCATGCGTTATTTAGCCATAAAAATGAAATCATCTAGGTTAATGGATTGACTTGTTTACAGGGAAAATTTACATTCAAAATCTTAGATACCTTATTACAGAGTAATGGATTGATATGATCACTGTGATTGGCCAACGAGCAGGCCATCCTCATCTTAAAGCCAGCGATTGGTGGCCTTCCCCACAGTATTAATTTGCTTTATTCGCCCCTGTGCGAATCTTTTCTATTTTTCTAATTAATCAATTTTATGAATGGTGTCTTCATGACGACTTCTGTATTTAATAATGCTGTGCCTACTGTATTAAAAGCCCAACTTGACTCGTCACTTCGTATGCTAGTGATTCACTGGACAAACACTGAATCTAGCTACTTCCCTTATGTGTGGCTGAGAGATAATGACCCTGCAGGCTTTCATCCGGACACAAAAGAGCGACAGTTTGATTTAACCCGCATTAATTTGGACGATGATATTTGTGATTTTGCGCTAGACCAAGAGCATATACGTCTAAGTTGGCTAGAGGAATCTTATACCGCAGAATTTAGTTTGGCTTGGTTATTTGCGAATCAGCCAGGTAAAACCGTACCTGATCCTGCTTTAAGTGATGCGACCTTGTGGCGTAGTGATCTTACAGGAGGTGATATTCCTCGTTCTAATGCGAATGACATTTTAACGCAAGATAATGCCTTGCTTACTTGGTTAAGAGATACCCAAGCCTATGGTTTGTCTATCGTCGATGGACTCGCTGATGATGTTAAAGCGGGTACTCAGGTGGCACAAAAAGTTGGCTTTTTAAGAGAGACAAACTTTGGTGTGGAGTTTGAAGTTAAGTCAAAACCTAAGCCAAATAACCTGGCTTATACTTCAATTGCTTTACCATTACATACGGATCTAACTAATCAGGAGTTACCGCCTGGTTATCAATTCTTACATTGTTTGACCAATGATGCAGAAGGGGGCGGTTCTATTTTTTGTGATGGTTTTGCTGTCGCAGAAGATTTACGCCGTGCGGATATTGTCGCCTTTGATTTATTAGTGAACACCCAGATCCCTTGTCGTTTTCATGACGAAGATTATGACATACGCAGTCGTAAAGCCGTTATCAACCTTGATGATCAAGGGCAGGTTAATGAAATTTGTTTTAACCCTCATTTAGCCAGCACTTTGGATATCGCACCTGAATTAATGCACGCTTACTATCGGGCTTATCAAACCTTTATGAAAATGACGAAGGACCCAGAATATAAGGTGTCCGTTATGCTTAAAGGTGGTGAAATGGTGGTGTTTGATAATCGTCGTGTACTACATGGCCGTGATGCCTTCGATCCTCAATCTGGTGCGCGTTATCTGCATGGTTGTTATGTAGATAGGGGCGAGTTTGAAAGCCGTTTAAGAGTACTTTCTAAGTAAAAAGGTCTAGAAATAATCACCATATGCCACACTTTTAAGATAATAAAGGTGTGGCTCTTTTCACTACTTGGGTGAAATTTTTTGTAAATCAATTCAGTTTTTTTCTCTTTTAAATACTCAAAACTATAAATTTTACTAATCTTTAAATACTTTCTGCAGTTCTGCATAGAAAGGCTATATTTTTAGACATAGGGAATGGTTTTGTTTATCAAAAGGATCATTGAATGAAAATTGACTCGTCTTCACCTGTAAGTGACTCTCTTACCTTTATTGCCATCATAGATAATATTTTTTCTGAAGCTCAAAGTTTGGCCCAATCCCTTGTGGAATTTAACTTTGATGCTCAAGCGTTTTCTTCGTTTGACGTCGCGAATATTGAAATACAGCAACGTACACCAGACTTGGTGATCATAGGCCAGTCAGCTATAGATAGACTAGACGAAGACGCATTCGCCTTGGCTGAGCGTTTGTATCTGCAAAAAATCCCCTGCTTTTTATATTTAACTCATGATGATTTTTATAGTCGATTAAGGAGTGTGAGATCGCACTTTAGAAAGCATTATGTCAAGCCTCTTGAGCTTACTCGGGTGGTAAATCATGTACGAACAGAATTGAAACTAGATAAGAGTGCTAACTCAAGGGTTTGCATTGTTGATGATCAAATTTCGGTATTAAACTATTTGAAATCAACGTTAGAAAATGAGGGGCTGGATGTTTTTGCTACAACTAATCCTATTGTTTTGATTAAGGAAATGCAGTCATTTGAGCCCGATTTATTTATGTTTGATATCAATATGCCTGAAGTAACTGGGATAGAGCTAGCGCGGATTATTCGCCAATTTGAGCATTTTAGTGCTGTTCCCATTATCTTTTTGAGCTCGGATAACTCGCTAGATAATAAGCTTGAGGCAATTAAGGGTGAGTGTGATGACCTGTTGCCTAAAAACCTACCGATTGAGGCAATCGTGTTGCAAGTCAAAAGCCGTATAAAGCGCAGTCTGAATATTCGGCGGTTGACTATGCAAGATAGTTTAACTGGCCTTCTCAACCATAAAAATATTGTTTCAGCTGCTTTGAAGGCCTTTAATTTTTCTAGGCAGACGCAAATGTCTACCTCCATCATGATGATAGATCTCGATAACTTTAAATTTGTGAATGATACCTACGGTCATGCTGCGGGAGATAAGGTGATTGTTGCATTAAGTCAGCTGTTAAAAGGTCGTTTGAGTAAAACAGACAAGATTGGCCGCTACGGTGGTGAAGAGTTTATGTTGGTATTAAAGAGTGATAGCCATAAACAGCAGCTTAAGTTTATGAATGAGATTAGGGAAAGCTTTTCTAAGCTCATATTTCATCATAATCAAATTCAATTCAATGTGAGCTTTAGTGCTGGTTGGGCAAAGTGTTGCGATTTTCAGGACTTTACGCAAATGTGCCAAGCGGCTGATTCCGCACTTTATCAGGCCAAAAAAGAGGGTAAAAATACAATTTGTGTCGGTTAAAAGGTTAAATAAAAGCTGCATTATTGATGGGGCTATTTTATTGTGTTGGTTACAATTTAAATGGACTAAAAAAATGCAGTTTGCACATTTTAATATCTCTGCTCCTATGGCCTTGTTAGAGGAAGTAAAAGACTTTTATATTCATCTGTTTGGACTGGAAGTGGGGTTTAGGCCTAACTTTTCTAACCAAGGGTATTGGTTATATTTTGATGCTAAACCCATACTGCACTTAACACAGGATGAAGACAGAAAGCATGCTCTAGGTGCGCTGGATCACATCGCTTTTAGCCTCACAGGGCTCGAAGCTTTTACCCACAAATTAGAGACGCTTGGCGTTGAGTATCATCTTCAAGAAGTATCTCAGATAGGAATCTACCAAGTATTTTTTCATGACCCGTCAGGTATCAAGTTAGAAGCTAATTTTAATAACCAAGCTTGAGATGTATGTGAATAAGCTCTCCCGCCTCAGCGAGCAGGTAAAAGCCTTTTTATATAAAAAGCTGCTAGCCATCAAAAACAAGTGGTAGGCTGGCGGCTGTTTTCACGGTTCTTATAGCAAAGTTACTATTGATACTTTTTACATGGGGTAGTGCTTGGGTTTGATGCAAAGCCTTTTCATAACCTTTTAAATCTTTGGTGACAATTTCAAGGCGATAGTCGGCCACGCCGGAAACAAGAAAACAAGAAATGACATAGTCTTTTTCAAGCACGGCCTGTTCAAATTCGGTACTGGCATGGTCCTTATTGTTGTCTAAGGTAACGTCAACAAAGATAGTCATGGGCAGGCCTGACTTCTCTCTATCTAAATTTGCTCTATAGCTGGTTATGACGCCTTCTTGCTCCAGTCGTTTTACGCGACGTAAACAAGGAGAAGGGGATAAATTTACTCTTTCAGCCAACTCAACATTGCTTAAGCGGCCATCTTCTTGCAGCGCTTGAATGATATTAAAATCGATCGCATCCATCTCGTCTCTCTCATATGTGTTTGATATTGGCATGTTTGAAAATATTAGCATTTAAAATGAGTGATATCTGCTAAATATGCCTTTTATATTGGCTAATTTAGCAAGGACATGCTCGTCGACTTTGATTAATAATGAGATTAATTCAGTTTACTTTAAAAACGTTTACTTAAGTCTTTTGTTAAGCCAATTTCGATCTTGAGGTGTTCCATGTCTAGTTCAAATACTGTTCCTGCTTATCGCGTCCTCGCCCAAGGAAGACAGTACCATTTAGGGGTAATGTCAGCCCTAGTGACCGCCTGTATTTGGGCCAGTTGGCTTATTTCTGTCAAAATGGGGGCGACTTCAAGCCTGACTATGTTCGATCTTTCTATGATGCGATATGGCATGCCAGCTCTTATCTTTGCTTACTTTACATATCAAGCCCGCGCGCAAATTCGTAAAGTGCCATTGCATATTTTGGGTGGAATAAGCTTGGGTGCAGGAGTACCTTTTTTCTATCTTGCTTCACAAGGTATGCATTTCGCTCCCGTTTCCCATGCTGGGCTATTAATTCCAGGTACCTTTCCCTTATTTGTGACTGGGATTGCGGTTTTGATATACAAGGAACCTTTAAGCTCACAACGCTTTATGGGACTTGCTGCCATTGCGATAGGCATACTGACCTTACTTGCTGAGTCATTTTTTGCAGGCTCAGGCCAGGTTCTAACAGGGGATTTATACTTTTTAGGGGCAAGTTTTTGCTGGGCTTTGTTTACTGTTAGCCTGCGTGTGTCCGGCCTGCCTCCACTGGCTGCTACGGGATTATTAGGCTTAGTGTCTTGTAGTTTGTTACTGCTTCTTTTTGCTTTTGGGCTACTAGATTCAGGTGTGTTCGGAGCAAATCAAACATTAGATATGTCTCTGATTGGAACACAGTTTTTGATTCAAGGAATCATGGTGGGCTTGGTGACGGGTTTTAGCTATGGCTTTGCTATTCGCCAAATTGGAGCAGAAAATACGGCGGCTATTGGCTCTTTAACCCCTGTCATTGCCTCTGTGGCTGCTTATCCTATTTTGGCGGAGACATTATCTATCAATGGTGTTTTGTCCATGTCTTTGATTTGTTTTGGTGTTCTATGTGCTAGTGGTGTAAAACTAAATAAAATTTGGTTTTTCAAAAAATAAATAATTAGCTTGTTAAGGTAATAAGATGATTTTAGACAACTTGGATGCTGCTGCCGCAGACCCGATATTATCTTTGTCGGTAGCTTGTCGCGCGGATGAAAGAGCCCATAAAATTGATTTGGGCATAGGGGTTTACCGCGATAATCAAGGTAATACTCCGGTTATGCAGGCGATCAAACAGGCTGAGGCACGTTTGCTTGAAGAACAAAACTCTAAAGTCTATGTCGGCATGCCAGGAAACGAATCCTTTAATGCTGCCATGATGGATTTATTAATTGGTGAGGGCGAGAGTAAAGCGCGTTCGGTTGGTGTTCAAACACCGGGTGCAAGTGGTGCGCTTCGAATGTTAGCTGATGTGATTAAGCTATCTGCCCCAGATGCAACCGTTTGGCTGTCGGATCTTAGTTACGCTAACCATGCGCCAATTATGAAAACAGCTGGTCTTAAAGTGCGTTATTACGCTTACTTTGACCCTGAAACTAAGTTGGTCAATAGCCAAGCTATGTTGGCAGACATTAGCCAAGCGGGTGCTAATGATGTGGTTCTCTTGCATGGCTGCTGCCACAACCCAACAGGGGCTGATTTATCATTTGAAGATTGGCAAGCTGTCACTGAATTAGCTCAGAAACAGGGCTTTTTACCCTTTATTGATATTGCTTACCAAGGCTTTGGCGATGGTATGGATGCTGATGTCACGGGTTTTAGGTATCTGGCCGAAAGAGTTGAGTCTTATTTAGTGGCAAGCTCTTGCTCCAAGAACTTTGGCCTCTATCGTGAACGTACAGGTTTGGCTGTGATAGTGGGCAAGAGTCTTGAGCAAAGCAATAAGATCAAATCTCGCATGTTAGAGTGTGCGAGAAGTACCTATACCATGCCACCTGACCATGGTGCTGCCTTGGTGGATATGATTTTGCGAGATCAAACGCTAAAGCAGACTTGGCTTGATGAAGTAGATGCGATGCGCCATCGTGTGCAAGGTTTAAGAGAGCAGCTAGCCGGTGCTTTACGAGAGAAGAGTGGTAACCCACACTTTGACTTTATTGCTCAGCATAAGGGTATGTTTTCTGTTTTAGGTATTACCCCAGAGCATGCACAAGCCTTGAGACAGGAGCATGCTATTTACCTTGTTGATAGCGGTCGAATTAATATCGCTGGCATGCAAGAAGCTCACATAGATTACATCGCTGAGAAACTTTTGGCGGTCACGGGTTTTTAGTCTCTGCTGGTATTTTTGCGTGAAAAGTAAAAAGCCTGATTAAGTCACTTAATCAGGCTTTTTTATGGTGAGGTTTTAGGTTCTATTTACTTAAACTTTGATAGGCTAATATTGCGGCGGCGAGGTCTTCTCTTGAGTCACCTACTGACTTAAAAACTGTGATAATTTTCTCTGCATCTGGATAAGCGTTTCGCCCTTTATGAGCATTGGAGCAAAGCTCAGTAAACTCGGCTTGAATGTCTTCTTTTTGAATCACACCGGCTTTCAACGGAATAATAATATCGCCTGCTTCGCTCAACGCTCCTGCTCTGGTATCAACAAATACCTTGGCTTTTTTCAATGCTGCGTTATCGGCTTCTTGCATCTCTGGGGTAAAACCACCCACCAAATCAAGGTGACAGCCAGGGTTTAACCAGTCACCTTTAATGATGGGCTCTTTGCTCATGGTGGCACAGCTAATGATATCAGCGTTTGCTGCTTCTTGGGCTAGTTCATCAGGTCTGCAAACTTTGGCTGTGATGCCTGCTTCTATCAAGTCTTCAACGAGCTTCTCTGCGCCTGCTAAATTGCGGTTATACACACTGACGTGGGTAATAGAGCGAACGGATCTATGTGCGGCAATAAGATTACGTGCCATGCGCCCTGAGCCCACCATAAGCAGACGAGATGCATCTTGTCTTGATAAATAGGAAGAGGCTAATGCTGAGGCTGCGGCTGTTCTGCGTGAAGTTAATTCATTACCTTCTAGTTGGGCGAGGTTGGCGCCAGTTTTACCTGAGCTCAATAAGTAGTTACTGGTAAGGCCTGGCAGCCCTTTGTCATTATTACTGGGGAATACAAATACTTGTTTTACACCACAGTATTCACCTTCAAGCCAAGCCGGCATTAGCAATAACATGGCGTCTTTCTCTTGAGGAACATTCAGTACATGGTGATGACGGACAGGGGAGGTAACTTTACGGGTAAAGATGTCTCTTAAGGCTTCAACAAGGTCCTGCCATGGGAGAGCTGCTTTAACTTCTTGCGCGGATAACTGCATACAAAATCCTTTTCAAAAGACGAATTAGAGTGTTCAAGCATTTGAATTTCAGCTGTTTACTGAATGCCAAAATGAAAAAAGCCCTCTAAACATATCATGTTTGAGGGCTTAATCTAGTCTGGCGACTTAAACGTTATTCAGGGCGTCGTTTAAGCGTCAATGCGCTTGTACTTGATACGAGTTGGTGTTGCTTCGTTACCAGTACGTTGCTTGTAGTCAACTTCGTATTCCGCATAGTTACCTTCAAAGAAGACCGCTTTAGAGTCACCTTCGTATGCAAGAATATGAGTGGCGATACGGTCTAGGAACCAACGGTCGTGGGAAATAACAATCGCTGCACCTGGGAAAGCCAATAGGGCGTCTTCCAGAGCACGTAATGTTTCCACATCCAAGTCGTTGGTCGGTTCGTCCAATAGTAAAACGTTGCCGCCTTCTTTTAGCAGTTTTGCTAGGTGTAAACGGTTACGCTCACCACCAGATAGGTGCTTCACAAGCTTTTGCTGATCAGACCCTTTAAAGTTAAAGCGGCCAATATAAGCACGTGAAGACACTTTAAAGTTGTTGATCATTATCATGTCAGAACCGTCTGAAATTTCTTCCCATACGGTTTTTTCACCATCCAGTTCACGCATCTGATCTACATAGGCAAGTTGTACTGTTTCACCTAGCGTTACTGTGCCTGAGTCTGGTTGTTCTTGACCTGTGATCATTTTGAATAAGGTTGATTTACCCGCACCGTTACCACCTACAACCCCAACAATCGCACCTTGTGGCATAGATAGGTTTAGGTCTTCGATGAGTACTCTATCACCAAAGCCTTTGCTGACATTTTCGATATCAATAACCTTGCTACCTAGACGTGGACCAGGTGGAATGTATAGTTCGTTAGTTTCATTACGTTCTTGGAAGTCTTTAGAGTTCATCTCTTCAAAGCGAGCTAAACGCGACTTAGATTTAGACTGGCGTCCTTTCGCATTTTGACGAACCCATTCAAGTTCAGATTTGATGGCACGTTTATGGGATGCTTGTTGTTTAGCTTCCATTTCAAGACGAGCATCTTTTTGCTCTAGCCAAGAAGAGTAGTTACCTTCGTATGGAATACCATGGCCACGGTCAAGCTCTAGAATCCAGCCTGCAGCATTATCAAGGAAGTAACGGTCGTGGGTAATAGCCACAACGGTACCTGGGTAATCTTTTAGGAAGCGTTCCAACCAGGCAACAGATTCAGCATCCAAATGGTTAGTTGGCTCGTCTAAAAGGATCATGTCTGGCTTATCTAGTAATAGGCGACATAGGGCAACACGGCGACGCTCACCACCTGAAAGGTGCTCGACATTTGCATCCCAAGCAGGAAGACGCAAAGCATCTGCTGCAACTTCTAAGGCACGATCAAGGTTATGACCTTCTTTTGCTTCGATCAGGGCTTCAAGTTGGCCTTGCTCTTTAGCTAGGGCATCAAAGTCAGCATCTGGTTCTGCGTATTCTGCATAGACGGCATCCAAGCGAGCCATGGCTTCGATCACATCTGTAAATGCTTCTTCTACTATGCCACGTACATCTTTCGTTGGATCAAGTTTAGGTTCCTGTTCTAGGTAACCAATCTTGATGCCGGGCATAGGGCGAGCTTCACCCACGTGTTCTTGGTCAACACCTGCCATGATGCGTAGTAAAGTGGATTTACCTGAGCCATTTAGACCCAAAACACCAATTTTTGCACCTGGGAAGAAAGAAAGAGAAATGTCTTTTAATATTTCGCGTTTAGGTGGAACAATCTTACCTACGCGATTCATGCTATATACGAATTGAGCCATGAGTGAATACTTACTTTTAATGGGTTGATATGTGTTCTCGAAGCTATCTGAAAGGTCGAGAACCCGCTACAAAGATGAAAGTGGACTAAGGATAGCACAGGGGCAATGCGGTCAAAATATTTTAACCGCATTAATCTGTGAAAGCCTGTAATTAGAAGGCACCTTAATAAAGCACAATAAGAGCAGCGCCAACAACTACCAGTGATGCTCCTATCCAAGCGCCTATGGCAGGTCTTTGGCCTGTGGTAATCCAGAGAATCGGCAGGATAAGTACAGGTACAGTCGCAGATAAGGTTGTGACTATGCCTATGTCTCCGTTACCTATGCCCCAAACTAAAATACTCATGCCAATCACCATGCCAATAAACCCTGTGGCAAAGGCTCCTAAATAAGAAGTAAACGAAATAGCTTTCCAAGAAAACAATGCGGTTTTATTTTGTTTGTGAAAATAAAGGTTGTAAGCAATCAGCAGCGCAAGTGCCGCGGCGGTGCATCGAATAGCTGAGGCTGCCATAGGGTCAGCGCCTGCGAGGAGGGCTGGTTTACTTAAAATAGCGCCAAATACCTGACATAAAGCAGCGCTCAGGGCGATTGCCACTCCAACCCATAAATTGCCTCTTGTTTCTTCTAAAGGGGTTGCTTTGCTGTTTTCCACTAGGTTCTTACGTTTACCATAAAGAATGGCAATCATGGCACCAGAGGTCACTAATGCACAGGCGAATAGTTCTATATAGCTTAAGGATTCGTCAAATATGAACCAAGCAATGATGATGGACATGGGGGCATTGGTAGCAAACAGAACGCCAGCACGTCTTGGCCCTAATCTGTGAACTGAGCTAAATAGAAGAGTGTCACCGATAAATATGCCGATGAGTCCTGAAATTATCAGTTGCCCTTTGTGCGCCCATAAACTGGCGTCAAAGGTTTGCGTTACCATAGCGATGAGCAAAAGCACGATGCTAGACATGACAATACGCAGTGTATTAAAACGGAATATACCAAAGTCGATAATGAGCTTAGGGGCCATTAGGCTGGTGATAGTCCAACATAGTGCCGCGACAAGACCGGATAGCTCAACTAATGACATTCCTTTTCCTTAATTTAAGCCGTTAATAACTGATCCAAGGTAGCAATACTTGAGGGGGATTTCTAGGTTTTTATCTGTCTGGTTTTAACCTAGGTGGGAGCGGGCATCTAGTAGCTATCTGAGGCTGGGGTTGATATTATGAATCTTAATTAAATGGTTGTGGTTATTCACTTTTTTAAGCAACCAGACCTCTACAATAAAATCGATAGGATGAGTCATGCGATGTCCTTTTTGTGGCGCTCAAGAGACTAAGGTTTTAGATTCCAGATTGGTGTCTGAAGGAGCTCAAGTTCGACGCCGTCGTACTTGCAATGCCTGCCAAGAGCGCTTTACTACTTTTGAGTTCGCTGAACTGCAAATGCCTAAACTCATTAAAAATGATGGTAGTCGAGTACCTTTTGATGAGGAAAAACTGCGTCGAGGTATTCAAAGAGCCTTAGAAAAAAGGCCTGTCAGTATCGAAAATATTGAAACGGCGATTATTCGAATCAAAGAAGCGTTACAAGCGACGGGCGAACGAGAGCTTTCTTCTCGTGCTGTAGGCGAAGCTGTGATGCAACAATTACAAAAGCTGGATCAGGTTGCTTATGTGCGCTTTGCATCTGTTTATCGCAGCTTTAAAGATATCAGTGAATTTAAAGACGAAATTGAACGACTTGAAAATGACTCCCAAGAGACGCTTTCAAATCATAAAAAAAGTTAACCTCAATTAGGTGAATTATGAGTACTGCAGACCATCACAACCATCATTATTGGATGGCCAAGGCAATTCAACTGGCTAAGAAAGGTCTATACACCACCCATCCAAACCCAAGAGTGGGTTGTGTTTTGGTGAGAGACTCTCAGTTAGTCGCAGAGGGATATCATAAGTTTGCAGGTGAAGGGCATGCTGAAGTGAATGCTATCGCGAATGCTAATGGCGATACACAAGGCTGCACTGCTTACGTTACTTTAGAGCCATGTAGTCATCAGGGTAAAACAGGTCCATGTGCCAAAGCTTTGATTAAGGCGAATGTAAGTCGACTTGTCTATGGTATGCAGGACCCAAACCCTGAAGTTGCTGGCCGTGGCTTGGCTATGCTTAAAGAAGCGGGTATTGAGGTTATTGGCCCAGTTATGGAAGCCGAAGTCTTGGCTTTGAATCCAGGTTTTATTAAACGTATGACAGACGGCTTGCCTTATGTGAGATTAAAACTCGCTATGAGCCTAGATGGTAGAACGGCAATGGAATCGGGTGAATCTCAATGGATTACTGGGCCAGATGCACGTCTTGATGTACAAAAGCTGAGAGCACAAAGTGATGCGATTGTGACAGGCATTGGTTCCGTTATGGCTGATGACCCGAGTATGACGGTACGCATTGATAGTAATAACCAACCTGCGCAAAGTAAGAGTGTACGCCAGCCTAAACGTGTTGTTATGGATACGGCCTTGTCTATCCCTCCTGAATCTAAGATCTTGTACCCAAGCAATCAGGTGCAAATTTTTTGCCTTGAAGACCTTGCTGAAGCCGACCATCATAAAGCGTTAGTGAAAAAAGGGGTGGATGTTACTTATGCTCAAGTCGCCGAAGAGGGTGGTATTGACCTTGTTGCTGCGATGGAAAGTCTTGCTGATCAAGGTATCAATGAAGTTCTAGTTGAAACTGGGGCAGTGCTTGCTGGCTCTTTTTTACAAGAAGGGTTGGTTGATGAAGTTGTACTTTACATGGCACCTAAACTTTTAGGCTCGAATGCGCGCCCTTTAATGCAGTTACCTTTAGACTCAATGGCGGAAGCAGTTGATTTTGAAATGGTTAATTTAAGTCAGCTAGGTAAAGACATCAAATTAACCCTTAAGCCTTGTTATGAAGATGATGAGGGAGAGGGCTAAGCTAACGCCTTTTGTTTCACTACTGATTAAAAAATATTCATAAATCTACTCAGATTTATCGTTTTTTGTGGCAATTTTCCAAGAAATGTCTGATGAAAATTGCTACAATCGCGCATCTTCTTTCTTGGGCTGTAAATTCTTGCAGCACAAACAGAAAAATCGAATAGACTAAGACAAGTATTGATGTGGACCTAGCTTTGCTTAAAAAGCGTTAGGCGTACATCTATTTGCAATATTGAGGCAAAAATGAGCGAAGTGGATAAAACATCTGAACAGAAAAAGCAGCCTAAGCGTAAAGCGAAGAAGCCTTCACGTTCTCAACTACGTAGTGCAGCCCGTAGCTTCGCATTACAAGCTGTTTATCAATGGCAAATGAACCACGCGCCAGTAAATGATATTGAAGCGCAATTTGCTGTAGACCACGACCTTGGTAAATGTGATAAAGCATATTTCCGTGAATTGCTGCAAGGTGTGACTGCTAAAGCAACAAGTTTGGATGATTTATTTGAAGAGCTATTAGATCGCCCGCTAGCTGAGCTAGATCCGATTGAGCTAGCAACTCTGCGTATTGGTTCTTATGAATTAGCTGAGCGTTTGGATGTCCCTTACCGCGTAGCGATTAACGAATCTGTTGAATTAGCGAAATCTTTTGGTGCTTCTGAAAGTCATAAATACGTGAATGGTATTTTGGACAAGCTTGCTCAAAGAGTGCGTCGTGAAGAGATTGCAGCACGTCGAGAAAGTAAGTAATACTTATTTTCTCGAAGGTGTTAAAAAGCCCCTATTGCTGACAATAGGGGCTTTTTTTATGCTCTATGCTTGGTAAGGGATTTGCGAATAAGTCCTCCCGCCACAGCGTGTGGGATTAATCGCAGGTTCCTTAGTGTATTGGGCTAGTTCCCCATAACTTGCTATAGGCTTCGCAGTGGAAAACGAGAGATTTAAACTGCTTCACATCAATACCTGCAGGGATTTCGTATTCGCTCTTACCTTCAAAGCTATTTACTAAAGAGATAAATACTGCATCATTCGTGGCGTTATTGCCATTGACGCTATTTGCATCTTGTTTAGATAAGAATATTTTAACATCTGGACCTTCCTTAGCTTCAAAGTTGTCTAATAGTTGAATGTATTTCTTGCCACCCCTTTCACTAATTCGCCAATCGCCTTCGACAGCATCAGATCCCCAAGAGCGAAAGTCTGCTTCTAGCTCTCCCCAAAAAAGCACCTTGTCGGCAGCATTAACGGATGTAAAACCGAATAACAGGATAAAACTCAGAATTAAATGTTTCACACTCACCTCTTATATTAATAAGCAAATTCTTAATAAATTTATCAGACGCTGAAATCGTAAAAATGTTCCTTCACGGCCTAAGTTTAGTGGCTTATCTTGGCTTTACTCTATTTATTCACATCAATTTACCATGACAAAGGGTGTTAATTAGGTTCAAAGAAAATATACTGCGTCATGAATTTTTATCTGGTTTAGTGCTTTAACAGATTCGATCTTTAGGTGGCATGAGTGAAAGAATTTGAGTTAATCGAAAATATTTTTAAGAATGCCCAAATGGCAAGTATAGCGGGCCGCCAAGATCTGATTTTAGGTATAGGGGATGACTGTGCGCAAGTCCAAATACCAACAGGCCAACATCTTGTTTTCTCTATGGATACCTTGGTTGAAGGTCGTCACTTTCCTTTTGATGCGGATCCTGCTGCTATTGGCTATCGTGCAGTCGCTACTTGCGTGAGTGATCTTGCCGCTATGGGGGCTAAGCCCGCCTTTTTCACTTTAGGTCTGACTCTGCCGGACTCTGATCCTCAGTGGTTATCTGCTTTTGCACAAGGCATGTCTGAATTGGCTGAGCCAATTGGTTTGGTACTCGTTGGTGGTGATACGACTAAGGGGCCTTTAACCGTTAGTTTGCAAGTACATGGTTATATTGAGCCTGAATTTGCCATTACTCGAAGTGGGGCTAAAGAGGGTGATGATATTTATGTTACTGGTGTTTTAGGCGATGCCGCTGCTGCGATTCCCATTATGACGGGAGAAATGATGGTGAAGGGTGATATATATGAGCATTTTTATGATGCTTATTGGCGCCCAGAGTCACGCCTCATTGCTGCTATGGCCCTCAAGCGTGTTGTCTCCAGTATGTTAGATGTCTCAGATGGTCTGGTTCAAGATATTCAACATATTCTTAAGGCATCCTCTGTCGGTGCACAAATTGATGCGGGTTTAATTCCTGTGTCTGAGGCTTTATTACAATGGCAACCGGACTCTGCTCTCAAATTAGCTTTAACGGGTGGGGATGATTATGAGCTTTGTTTTACTGCGCCTGAGTCTGCGCGAGAGGAGATTGCTTTAATCACGCAGACCTTACACCTACCTTGTAAAAAAATTGGTCAGATCACGAGTTCTGGCTTTGTTGTACAGGGTTATGATGGTGAGTTTGAAGGTTGGCAGCACTTCTAGCTTCCCCAAGTTTCAAGTGCGAATAAGAAAGACACGAATAAAAAGAAATTAAAAAAACTGATTATTTTTTAAGGTAAAGAATAAATGGCAAATGATGTTCCTAAGTCCGTATGGCGCAATCCAATTCATTTTCTAGCGTTTGGTTGTGGGTCGGGTACGGTTGATAAAGCGCCGGGTACTTTTGGTACGCTGGCGGCGATTCCTGCTTACTTATTAATGCAGAACCTTGATTATCAAGTTTATTTTTGGCTTTTGTTAGCTAGTTTTATTGTGGGTGTTTATCTTTGCGATAAAACCAGTAAAGACCTAGGGGTACATGATCACCCAGGTATCGTCTGGGATGAGTTTGTTGGTTATTGGATTACTATGTTTTTAGCGCCAGCCGGCTGGTTATATATTATAGTGGGCTTTGTCTTATTCCGTATTTTCGATATTTTAAAGCCTTGGCCTATCTCTTGGGTTGATAAGCATGTGCATGGCGGATTTGGCATCATGATAGATGATGTACTAGCAGGTGTTCTTGCCTTCGCAGCCTTACAAGGCCTGATACAAATGGGGCTTTAATATTTTTATTGCTGTCAAAGTGATTTCTCTCTTTGGCAGCGCTATTTTCTTTGCTGCTATATCTTTCTTGCGGCTAAAGATGTCTCGACCTTTCAAACTCATCTAGTAACCACGCTTTTAACTGCTTTGCTGCTGGGCTTAGTTTTGTCTGCTTCGGATGAACGAGATAGAAATTCTTGCTATTAGGGAGTTTGTAACCGAAAGGCTCAACTAACTCATCCTGTTCTAATTCCTTTTGTACCAATGCTCTATTGCTTATTACCACCCCTTGGCCATGTTTAGCGGCATCGATAGCCAGTAATGTTTGGTCAAAATGAATTTTGGGTATAGCTTGTCTCTCATTTCGGCTAATTTCGCTGAAGTGATCTAGCCATTCATCCCAACAAGGGTGCAAGGTGTTTACGATAAGGCTTGTTTTAGTTAGATCATTTGGCTGTTTTAGCTGGTGGCGTTTTAAATATTCAGGTGCACAAAATAAGCGTATTTCATCATTAAGTATGAGCTGAACATTCAGCTTTTTATCTTTGCCATCAAAGTGACGCAAGGCTAAATCTGTGTTTTCGTTTTGAAAGTCGACCGGCTTGTTAGAGGCATTAATGTGCACTTCTATATCAGGGTGTTGTGTCATGAAGGTGCTCAACCTAGGGCTTAACCATTTAGCTGCTAAGGTTTGAGTAAGAGACAAGTAAACACAATTAGAGGCGTTTAGCTTATGCTTTTGGCTTGCTGCACCAATTTGCTCTAATGCCGGGGCAATTTGGGAGAAATAGGCTAACCCTTTGTCTGTTACTACTAGCTGTCTAGTTTGACGTTCAAATAAGGCATAACCTAACCAGTCTTCTAACTTTTTAACTTGCTGAGATACGGCGCCAGCTGTGATATGAAGCTCTTGAGCTGCTAACTTAAAGCTGGCAAAACGCACGGATGCTTCGAAAGCAACTAGGGCATTTAAAGGAGGTAGTGGTTTTTGCATAGTAGCTCTTTCATAAAAAATATCTTAAAGTCTTTTATACAATAGTTTATCTATTCTATAGGACAAGATAAATCGTTTGTACTTGAGGCGCTAATCTCAATAATGAATAGAGTATTTATAGGCACAAAGTAATTGAGCCTAATTCATTATGAGGCTGAAAGAATATGAAGTATTTACCCCTAATGGCGTTTTGGTTACTGGGTATCGTTTGGGGCAGCAACTTTATTTATATGAAGATGGCTGCTGAATATCTTAGCCCATTGCAAATTGTCTTTTTACGAGTGGCATTTGGTTTTGCTCCAGTCTTTATTTATGCCTACTTTTTAGGTGTATTGAAGCGCTCGCACTTTAAACATTTGCCTCACTTTGTTGTCATGTCTTTGTTAGCAACCAGTGTATATTACTTTAGCTTTGCTAAGGGGGCTTCTTTGTTACCTTCGGGTATCGCTGGGGCACTAAGTGGCACCATACCGCTTTTTGCTCTCTTATTTAGTGTCTTATTTTTGGCCGAAGAAAAAGCCAACCTCATGCGAGTGTTAGGACTGCTTTCTGGTTTAACTGGTGTCGTTTTAATTGCTAAGCCTTTTGCTGGTGATATTGGTGCAACTAATTTGGAAGGCGTGCTTTATATGACACTAGGCTCAATTAGTGTGGGTGCTTCTTTTATTTATGCTAAGCGTTATGTCCTACCTTTAAATATTCCTGCAGCAGCGCTCACCACTTATCAATTAGCCTTAAGCCTGATTATGTTAAGTATCATTACCCCTTTTGAGGGGATTGAACAGATTACTGGAGATCTACATGCAAGCTTAGGTTTAATCATTGGTTTAGGCTTGCTTGGTACTGGGCTAGCCTATCTTATTTACTATTTTATTATTGCTAAGTCTGGACCGGTAGTCGCCTCGTCTGTGACTTATATTCCCCCTGTAGTTGCTTTAGTAATAGGTGCTTTTTTAGGTGAAGCAATAGGTTTATATGAAGTGTTTGCAACCGCTTTGATTCTTGTTGCCATTTTGTTGATTAACAAGAAACAAGCGAGTGAGAGTGAGCCTTCAGTATTGAAGGGAAAGCATTTAAGAGAAAGCTGAGTTCGGCTTCCTAGTGTATCAGGTTAGATATTTAGAGGGAGAAGGTGTATTGTCTTGGGCTTCAAATATAACTATGGATAGTTAATAAAAGGAAGCTTAAGGTGCAAGAATTAGAGATGTATTTGTCTTTGTCGACAATTATCAGTATTTGTTTATTTATCTTTGTTTTAGTCGTGCTAAAAAGTGGTATCAAGTTTGTACCGCAAAACCGCGCTTGGGTGATTGAGCGTTTTGGTAAATATCAGTCAACCAAGGAAGCGGGTTTAAATTTCATTATACCTTTCATTGATTCGGTTGCTGCGGATCGTAGTTTGAAAGAACAAGCTCAAGATGTACCTAGCCAATCTGTTATTACGAAAGACAATATCTCATTAGCGGTAGATGGTGTGCTCTATTTCCGTGTGCTCGACCCTTACAAAGCTACTTATGGGGTTGATGATTATACTTTTGCTGTAACACAACTTGCACAAACAACTATGCGTTCTGAGCTGGGTAAGATGGAATTAGACCGTACTTTTGAAGAGAGAAATCAGCTAAATGCCAGTATAGTGACAGCGATTAACCAAGCGGCAGAACCTTGGGGTATTCAGGTGCTGCGTTATGAGATCAAAGACATAGTGCCACCTAACTCCATCATGGAGTCTATGGAAGCCCAGATGAAAGCTGAGCGTGTGAAACGTGCGCAAATTCTTGAATCCGAAGGGGATAGACAAGCGGCGATTAACGTTGCAGAAGGTCAGAAGCAAGCTCAGGTACTCGCAGCAGAAGCGGATAAAGCAGAGCAAGTTTTAAAAGCAGAAGGTGAAGCGAAGGCGATTCTTGCGGTTGCTCAAGCGCAAGCTGAGGCGCTGCAGTTGGTGGGTGAGTCTGCTAATACCACACCGGGCCAAAAAGCGATCCAACTTGATTTGGCAACAAAAGCAATTGAAGCTAAACAGGCGATTGCTAAAGAGTCATCTGTGGTGTTATTACCCGAATCGAGTACAGACGCAACTGGTATGGTGGCATCAGCAATGACGATTATTAATACCTTAAATAAAAAGGACTAGTCATGCTCGAGTACCTAGCTCAAGGCTTTATTATCTTAGGGATTATTCTGATTACGGTTGAGGTCTTAGTATTAGGGCTATCAACCTTTGTCTTACTTTTTGCCGGTGTTGCCATGATTTTATCAGGTAGCCTAATGGTATTTGAATTAATAGAGACGAGTTGGATCTGGGCTTTCTCAGCGACTACGGCTTTTACTTTTTTGCTTTCGGTTTTATTTTGGAAGCCCCTTAAGGCAATGCAAAATAAGGTAGAAGTGAGCGAAAGTAAGACAGAGTTTAGCGATAAAGAGTTTGTGCTAGAGCATGATGTGGATATTAACGGCGAGAGCCAATATCAATACTCAGGCATCATGTGGCAGCTGAAAAGCCAAAATGAGATTAGCAAAGGCACCTTGGTAAAGGTTGATAAAATCGAGGTGGGTGTGCTTTGGGTGAGTGAGGTGAAATAAAAAGACTCATTTTAGCTTCTCTAATAATGTTTAGTTAGAGAAGCTTATGAGATAGGGTCTAGTTTTAAATTTTCCTAATCTTCAAAATCACTATCTGTCATAGGGCCACGATGTTTGATCTGTAGGCCTTTAACAAACTGTCTTAAGATTTGATCTTTACAAGGACGGAAATGTTGGTGGGTGGGTTTTCTGAAAAAAGCACTTAGCTCATGCTTGCTTAACTTGAAGTTAGCTAATGCCATTAACTCCATGATGTCATCAGAGGTCAGGCTAAAAGCAATTTTTAGCTTGGTAAATACCATGTTGTTATTCAATTTACTTTCAACGGGTGGCTTAGGGCCGTCTCGCTGGCCACGTTTAAACACGATTAAACCATTTAGAAAGTAGGCCAATAACTTGTCGTTACAGGCTTTAAAGTCTTTATCAGCATAATGCTTTAGTAGACTACTTACTTCAGCACGATCTACCGTATGTTCAGCAAGCGCAAAAATTTTAATCATACTCTTGTCATTAAGGTCAAGTATGTAGCGGATACGGCGAAGTACGTCGTTATTTGTCATGAAATTGTCTACTAAATAGTGATTGAAAGTGAGTGTTAATTATACGGGTATCTGTTCTATTGTCCTATTTTATCTTAGGGATTTAAAATAGGACCTATTGGGTCAAAGCTCTTGTTTCTGTTTTCGATTCAGATATTGCTCAAACCCACGAATCAACAAAGAAAGCGTGATCGTAAGACAAAGATAAACAAAGGCGACTACATTATAGGTTTCAAAAAACTGGAAACTGGAAGAGCTATAGACTTTACCTAGTTGGGTAATATCTTGTACCCCAAGCGCTGAAACTAAAGCTGAGTCTTTGATCATGGCAACAAAGTCATTACCCAGAGGTGGTAATATTTTTCTGAAGGCCTGTGGGAAAATGATAAAGCGGAATCTCTGCCAACCATTAAGACCGAGCGCTTTAGCTGCTTCAATTTGGCCTTTATCGACCTCTTGGATACCTGCACGAAAAACTTCCGCAATAAAGGCGCTGTAGCTGATACAAAGCGCTAAAATAGCACGCCAAACCATACTAAAGTCACGGGTTCTAGCTTTATCAAGCCATTGCCACTCGATCGGTTTTTGCATGACCCAGTTGTAAAAATCCACAAGCTCAGGTGCACCAACAAAGGCAATGTAAAAAAGCAGCACTAGAACCGGTACGCCACGAATCACTTCTACGTAAAACCTAGCCACTTCTCGAATTAATCGATAGCGAGAAAAACCAGCCAAAGCCATCAAAAGCCCTATCAAACAGGCGATCAGAAATGCAATTAAAGTTACTGTGATGGTAGTAACTATCCCCTGACTTAGGGTGTTGAAAATTTTCTGATAACCCGTATCCGCTGCAATATTCCATGTCAGTAAAATACCACTCACGATAATTGCGAGTAGCCACCAAGGCAGACGATTGAATGAATATTTTGAGGTCATATAAAATGTAATTTGTAGTCGCTAAGAGATGTGCTTTTAAGCAAATAACGCCCCACTACCTAAGGTAATGGGGCGTTATTTTAAGGGTGCTTTCACTATTTGTTTTTATAATCAAAGAACCATTTTTTATTTAAGGCTTCCAGTGTGCCATCTGCTTTCATGCTGGCAAGAGCGGCATTGATTGGAGCACGTAATTCAGATCCAGGGGTTAAAATAAAACCAAACTCCTCTGTGCCTAATGGACCGCCAATGACTTTAAACATACCCGGGTTAGCACCCATGTAGCCTTGTGCTGAAGTGGAATCCATAAGTACTGAATCAACATCACCTGTCTTAAGGGCTTGAACAGAAGGGCCAAAGTTATCAAACAATACGATACGTGGGTTGGCTTCGTTGCCATCTAAAACATTATAAACAGCAACATAGAAGTTAGTTGTGCCAGGTTGGGCGCCAAATAAAAAATCATCATCTTTGGCAAACTCTTCGGCATTATTGAATCTGTCTTCATCAGCTCGAACTAGCATGTATTGCTGAGATACTAGATAAGCATCAGTAAAGTCAATTTGCTGTTCACGCTCTTCATTGATTGTGATGCCATCCATTCCTACATCAAACTGGCCTTGTTTGACCGCTTGTATCATGGTGTCCCAACTACTTAGCTGCCAATCTACTTTGGCATTTAAGCGGTGTGCAATCTCATTAAAGGCGTCATATTCCCAACCTATGCCTTTGCCTGTTTCAGGATCAGCAAAGTTAAGCGGCGTGTAGGCATTTTCAGTGACCGCCACTATGGTTTGACCATTCAAATCAGGCAAATCATTTGCCATCAAGACAGTCGGTACACAGGCGAGAGTAAGTGCTAAAAGACGTTTAAATGGCATAGTGATCATAATCTTCCTATCGACATTGTAAGAGGGTTCAAATTTGGTGAGGAATAATACGCTGAAATGCAAAATTCTGCACTTTGAAATGGTGGTTTTTTAACCATGGTATTAATTTAATTTGCTTTATTTACTCCGCTAAAACCGGATTTAATCTTTTTTCAGAATCAGGTAGCAAAAATAGGCTCCACCTATGCCGCCAGATAGGATGCCGATGGGCAGTTCTTGTGGCGCTGTGAGGTTCCTAGCTAATAAATCCATATAAAGTAGAAAGCCTGCACCAGCGAGGAAACTCAGAGGAATCAGTGTACGGTTATTGCCGCCAATCCAGTGACGTAAGATATGGGGTATGACTAGCCCGATGAAGCCAATTGAGCCAGTTAAAGAGACAATAACACTGGTAAGTAGGCCTGTGCATAATAAGAAAATGATCTGGTAACGTTTTACTGGAATGCCTAAGGTATGAGCGCTTTGGCTACCCATCATTAAAGTGTTAAGTACTGGGGCCTGCCAAATTAACCAGAGGCAAGTGCTAATGACTGTGATACAGGGTAATAACAAGTTCCCCCATTGAGCACGACCAAGGCCACCTAGCATCCAAAAAAGAATAGAATTAGCTGTACTTTGATCTCCTAGATAGATCAAAAAGTTAGTTCCAGCCATGAGTAAAAATGATATAGCGACACCGGCTAGAATGATTTTATCTGGTGATTGGTTGGTCTTTTTGCTAAGTAGTGCAAAGAGGAAGAGAAGGGATAATAGACTGCCTAAAAAGCTTGCTATGGTGAGAGAGTAAATACCTGCAAATAAGCCTATATGAGCTATGACTATTACCGCTCCTAAAGACGCACCTGAAGAGGCTCCTAATAAAAAAGGGTCAGCTAAAGGGTTGCGTGTAACGGCTTGCAATACGGCACCTGCTACCGCTAAACCACCGCCAGCTAGTATGGCTAGTATGCTTCTAGGTAGTCTTAGTTGCCAAATAATACTGGTATGTATTGGGCTAACTGCAGAGGCAAGTTCTGGGTCTATTGGAATCTGAAGTAAGTGATACAGCTTGATCTTAAAAATATTCACAATATCAATGAAGGTGATATTAGAAACACCTTCACTGATATTCAAAAAGAGCCCGAGTAATAGCAGTCCCAGCAATATAATGCTAAGTAAGTGTTTACTTACTATTGTATTGGGGTGAGATCCTTGAGACTGAATTAAGCTCACACTAAGTTACTCTGGGAACATTTGTTGAGAAAGTTTTTTTATGGCGCCAATGTTTAATGGCCCTGGTGTGATTTCCCCATATTCAAGTGGTAAGAAACGTTTATTTTTAACCGCACTTAGTTGAGACAGTAATGGGTGGTTTTGTAAGAAGTTCCAAGATTGTTTCCAACCACCTTTGTCATAATCAACCAAAATCAGGAAGTCAGGATTAGTGTCCATAATAGCTTCAATGCTCACCTTGCCCCAACTCGTATCTAGGTGATCCATTACATTGATACCACCTGCCGCTCTGATTAACGCGGTAGGCATACCAAACCTTCCTGAAGTAAATACTTTATCTTCTCCTGAATCATACAAAAAGACTTTAACTGGTGGTTTGTCTTTTACTGACGTTTGAATTTCTTGGATTTCATCCTGCCAAGTGTTAACCAGTTTTTCTGCTTTTTCTTGTACCCCAAAAACGGCGCCTAAACGAATCATGTCATCGTATAAAAGTGCCATTTTTGCATCTTCACCTTGTTTGTCTAAATGAACACAAGACTCACTTAGCTCTAAGGTTTTGATATCAAAGCGTTCAAGCCCTTGTGGTGTCACATCTTCGCCAATACGCATGCCGTAATTCCAGCCGGCAAAAAAGAGATCAGGGTTAGCAGATAAGATATTTTCTAAGCTTGGATTTTTGCTCGCTAATTCTGGAATGCCTTGGCGATCTTTATCAAAGCTAGGAGAGGTTTTATACCACCCTGTAATGCCTGTTAGGCCTACAATCTGGTCTTGAAGGTCGAGTGCAAAGGCCATTTGAGACATGTTTTGATCATGAATAACGGCTCTTGTGGGAGCTTGGTCAAAGGTAATGCTTCTATCACAGCTGGTTACAGTGACAGGAAAGTCGCTTGCACTTACTTGAAAGCTTGCCCCAAGGCTTAATACACCTAGTGTTAGAAGAAAAGAGTGCTTAATCAGTTTTAAAGAAGTCATATGTTTCTCAAATTATGGTCTGAGCCAATGGTTAGTAACTTGTTAATGGCTCTGTGTGAATGCTTAAACAGTCATGTTGATTGGTATAGGTAGTCGCTTTTACTTTAAATACCTGCTTGAACAGTGACTGGGTGAGTATGTCTTTTGCTGGACCTTGCTGTATTACCTTGCCTTGGCTCATCACCAGTAGCTTGTCACAAAACCTTGCTGCTAATTGGATGTCGTGCAAGCTAATGATTAAGGTGATAGGCAAGGACTTAAGTAAATACATAAGTTCTATTTGATGTTGTATATCTAAATGATTGGCGGGTTCATCTAACACTAAAATTTGGGTGTTTTGAGCAAGGGCTCGAGCGATTAAGACACGTTTCTTCTCACCACCTGATAGGGTGTGGAAGACTTGATGCCTAAGTGAATCCAATTTTAGTTTATCTATGGCGTAGTTTATCCATTTCTGAGCCTCATCATCGTGTCCCCAAAGCCAATGTCGATAGGGTGTTCGACCAGACTCAATCACTTCTTCAACCGTTAAGTAAATGTCACTTGGCATCTCTTGCATCACGGCACTGATGAGTTTGGCCCGTGATTTCTCTTTAAAAGAAGACAGTGTTTTACCTTGGATACTGATTTGCCCAGTAGTATTGGCGTTAAGCCCAAGAATGCAATGGATGAGTGATGATTTACCCGCACCATTAGGGCCAACTATGCCTAGAGTTTGCTGCTTAGCAAGTTCAAAGCTGACATCTGATAATAGGGTTTTACCATTATCTAAGGTCAAACTAATTTGCTCTGCTTTAATAAAGGACATAATTGTTTCGCTAAGGTGAATAATGGATTAGGCAAAGCAAACTGCAATGCCTAAAAATTGCCAATCAATAAATGGTCATCAACTCGTCATTAAGTAGATACTTAGTGATTAGCTTGCTTGATAAAGGCGCTTATATACCAAGCCAGTACCTTGCAATCCGTTAATTGCTTTTGCCGCCGCGAGGATAGCGAGATCGACAAGAGGCTCAAGTAAAACAACGGTTAGATAAGCACCTGAGAAGGCGCCAACAGAGGCTAGGTTTTCGGCGTTAAAGCCTTGACCGTAAAATGCCCAGAAAGCGACCCAAGCGACAATACCACCTTGATAAGTGAGAGACAGCTTGAATGCTTGAGAGTATTTGATGTCCACATAGGCTGTATTGTCACTGATAATTTTTCGAGCGATGACAGACATAGCAAAGAGAGGTAAAAGTAGTGTTGTCACATTCATGCCAAATTGAGGCAGGTCGAATGGGGCAAAGAAAACACCTTGTGCTAATAAACCACCAATTAGGCCAATGGCGGCGGCTGCAGGGCCTAAAATCAGAAATAGAGTTGAGCCTAGAATAAGGTGAACTTCTGAAACACCGACTGGATGGTGCGGGAAGACCTGAAAAAAGACGAAAACAGAAAGAATGGCTAACATGCTTCTGATCATAAGTGTGCTTAAGCCACTTTCTTTAATACTTTGATACGCTGATTTAGCGACTAGGCCAAAGGATACTGTAGCGGTTGCGTAGCTAAGCAGAAGCTTGGCTCCTGTTACTATTTCTGGTTCGATATGCACTTTGCATCTCCAATTATTATGATCATACACACCCGTATGACGTTAAAAAGGGTGGCGAATTTCGCCCTGAAGTACGTATAGGCCGGTCTCCGGACTGAATAAGATAAGTTCATTCCTTCCCAGTTTAGATTAAATAGAGGCTACTTAATCTAGCTAGTGAAATTGAACAGTGCTACTTGCTCTTATATACCGTTGCGGGGGCAGTACGGGCTTTACTTCTTCCTGAAGTGCACCTGTTTCCCGTTTAACTTTTGTTTAAATCAGATAATAAAACCTATTTTTAGATTCAAACTTAAAGCACCTAACGCGATAAACTCGTTTATGAGTTTAATTAGGCGAGAGAGTAACCATTTGCAATGGTCATCGCAACTTATCTAACTAGATAAAAATTCACGTTAAAGAGAATATTACTTTATTCATTGTGTTAGATTTAATCTGACATGGGTTAACCAAACCGCACTAGAATAAAAACAGACAGACTATTCTTTTTTCGGGTAGGAAAAGGCTAGATGAAGGTGGAGTATTATGGCAGATAATAATTTAATCATTTTTGATACAACCTTGCGTGATGGTGAGCAAAGTCCAGGCGCATCTATGACGCAAGAAGAAAAACTGCGTATCGCGAAAACATTAGAAAAAATGCGAGTGGATGTTATCGAGGCGGGTTTTGCTATTGCAAGTCCTGGAGACTTTGCATCAGTAAAGGCAATTGCAGATAGTGTAAAAGATTCAACCATTTGCTCTTTGTCTCGTGCATTAGATAAAGATATTGACCGTGCTGCAGAAGCACTTAAAAATGCCAATTCAGGGCGAATTCATACCTTTATTGCAACCTCTCCGATTCATATGCAGTACAAGTTAAAAATGCAACCAGAAGACGTGGTTGCACAAGCGGTACATGCGGTAAAACGTGCACGTAATTTAGTGGCAGATGTTGAGTTTTCTTGTGAAGATGCAGGGCGTTCTGAACTGCCTTTTTTATGCCAAATCATTGAAGCGGCGATTGATGCAGGGGCCTCAACCATCAATATCCCAGACACAGTGGGTTATGCTTTACCTCATGAGTTTGGCGATAAAATTAAATACCTACTTAATAATATTCCTAATGCTGATAAAGCCATCTTTTCTGTGCATTGCCATAATGACTTGGGCTTGGCCGTGGCGAACTCAATTGCAGCGGTTGCCAATGGGGCGCGCCAAGTTGAATGTACTATTAATGGTTTAGGTGAAAGGGCGGGTAATGCATCACTTGAAGAAGTGGTGATGGCCCTAAGAACTCGCCATGATTTATTAGAGCTTGATACTAATATAGATACTAGCTTTATTGTGCCTGCATCTCGATTGGTTTCAAGCGTGACAGGCTTTCCAGTACAACCAAACAAAGCCATTGTTGGCGCTAATGCTTTCGCCCATGAGTCAGGCATTCACCAAGACGGCATTTTAAAACATAGGGAAACCTATGAAATTATGCGGGCCGAAGATGTGGGGTGGAAAAACAACAAACTCATAATGGGTAAACACTCTGGTCGTAATGCCTTTAAATCAAAAATGGAAGAGTTGGATATCAACTTTGAAAATGACGAAGCGCTGAATTCCGCCTTTGCTCGATTTAAAGAACTAGCGGATAAAAAGCATGATATTTATGATGAAGACTTAACCGCGCTTATGTCGGCTGAACGTAGTTTTAGCGATAACAAAGATCACTTTAAGTTTGTTTCTATGACCTCCTCATCACAAACAGGGTCCTCACCAAAAGCTAGCATAGTGATGAATGTGGATGGTAAGGAACACAGTGTTGAGACAACAGGGGACGGCCAAGTTGATGCACTATTTAAAGGGATTGAGTCTTTAGCGCATTCTCATGCGAAGCTGAGCTTGTACTCAGTGAATGCTGTGACTCAGGGGATAGAAGCGCAAGGGGAAGTAACAGTACGATTAGAAAGAGATGGTCGAATTGTTAATGGTATGAGTGCGGATACTGATGTTATTGCTGCCTCAGCAAAAGCTTATATTAATGCGTTAAACCTACTTTGGAATGAAGTCGATAAGGCGCATCCCCAGCCACACCATTTATGATAGACTTGCCCCTGATTAAAGGCTCTGCCTGATAATCAGGGGCATTTACGTCATAGTGTGTATTAAGGTGGAATGAAAACAGTGGCAAACTTATCGTCAGAGCAGGCTTATTGCTTAGATCAGATGGGCATTTCTCGATGGCAAACACCGATAAATGAACATGCCTTTGTTATCCATAGGCCAGTTAACCCTTGGCAGACTCCACATACAGACAATACACATGATAGCCTTGAGCAATCCGATGTTTTTCCTCATGAAATAAGTTCAAAGCAAACTCGCTCAGATGGTTTTTCTCCTGCTCAAGTGAGTGCCAAAATAGACTCTGCTAGCCAAAATAAAACAGTGGCAGGGTTAAAGCAGGAACTAGAAGCGGAAGCGGGAGTTATCGTTGAGGATTTGCAACCCATTGAAGAGTTATCGGTTGCGATAGAGCCTGCTCCCGTTATTGTTGAAGGTCTTCCACAACAGCTACATTGTTTTAGCCTATTGATTGAAAATAAACTGCTTATTTTATCTGATGTTCCTATGGGGTTTCATGATAATGCCGAAATCGAAAAGCTGGCATTGAAAATGGCCCAAGCCTTACTTAAGCAAGCTTTGAGTGAATGGCAATCAGGCACTTTTAACTGGCCTGGACAGCTTAGAAATCCATTCTTTGACGATAGAAGTGATTGGTTATTAGGGGCACTTGAGAGCCATATCGAAGCACGTTTAGGTGAAAGTCATCAAGATAAAGGTGCGCCTTTATCCATTGTTCTAGCGGGTCAAAATATTCAGAAAGTGTTTGCAGAAATTGCCAATAAACCTCAATTTATCCATACCAAGCAAGCAGAAATTGTTAGCCTGCCTCAGCTGTACCGAATTCCTGAACTTAAAGCAGACGCATGGAAAGCACTGCAAAGCTTAATTGTCTAAGTGTTCGGTCTTTGTTAGCGGTTATTAAACCGTTCCTTTTTAGCATTCTTAAAAAGAAAATACCCTGTTGTCACTTCTTCATTCACCGTATTGGGTGCTGATTCACCGAGCCTTTACTTCTATCTTCTTTATTTAAAGCCTCTCTTCTGTCAAATAAATCAATCTAAATTATTGATTTATTTGACTTCTTTTCATCAAGTCCAAGATATGCTTAAAAACTTAATTAAGCTATTCCTAATCTTTATATTGACAGTGTAAATTTTATATATACGATGTAAATATACAGCACAAATAAACAGTGTAAATATTTTTATTGTAACTTTCTCAGGGAGAATGAAATGAATCGCTTTAAGTTAGCTTGGGCACGCTTTGTGGTGACAAGGCCTTGGCCTATTTTTGCTTTGACAGGACTGTTGCTCGGTTTTGCAATTTTATCGATTGTTAGTAGGCCGATTCCTTATGACAATTCGAATGAAATGTACTTCTTGCCCAATGACCCAAGTTTATTGGCATTTAATGAACTAACGGATTTGTTTGGTGACTCTGAGTATCTCTCTATTGGGGTTGAAGCACGGGCACAAGATCAAGACGTTTTTAGCCAAGATACGATTCATCTGATCGACTCATTAACTCAGATGCTTGAAGAGCATGAGGTGGTGACTCAGGTTAGAAGCCTCTCGAAATATCAATATACCCATAACGATGATGGTTTATTGGCAACAGATGATTTATTTGAAGAGCCAGATGCCGTCACTGCGCAAGATCTTGCTAAGGCAAGAGTGATTATGGCGGGGGAAAAGTTAGCGCTAAATACCTTGATAACAAAGGACTTTCAGCAAGTCAGGATACTAGCTAGAACAGAGTATCGGGCGGGTGATAATTCACACAAGGTACAGATTGTGACTGATTTACTCGATTTCATTGAAACGCAAAAATTTGCTGAGCAAGGCTATCAATTACATCTCGCTGGTATGCCTGTAATAGGTGAGCGTTTTGAAACGCTAACCAAAGAAGATATGGCTTGGATTAATCCAACAATGGCGCTTGTCATGTTGGTTATCCTTTTCCTTACCTTTCGTTCTATTACTGGAACCTTAGTCCCTTGGCTGGTAATAGGTATCTCCATTATCAGTATTACGGGTATTCAAGCCTATTTTGCTTGGCCTTTTACCGCGGTGAACTCTGCCTTAGTGCCTACCTTGATTATCATAGGTATGGGAGTCAGTGTGCATGTGTTGGTGGAGTTTTATCATTTTCGTGGCAAAGGGTTAGTACCAAAAGAAGCGGCTTATGAAACCATTACACACCTGTTTCAACCTGTTTTATTTACCGCTTTAACTACCTCAATGGGTTTTGCTGCTTTAGCCATTACCGAGCTATTGCCCGTAAAACAATATGCCTATCTAGCGGCAATGGGGCCACTGATTATCTTTTTGGTTGCCATGACAAGTCTACCTGCCTTGTTAAGCTTTATTCCTTGGATGCCCAAACGAACGCAAACAGCTTTTAAAAATGATTTAGTTGGGCGAGTGACTCAAAGCATTCCTGCTTTCACTTATCGTAAGCGTTTGCCGATCGTTTTTGTTGGGGCAATTGCCTTACTCTTCAGCTTATTCTTTGTTAGTAAGATTACTGTGGATTCCAACTTTATTACCTACTTTAAGAAGGACAGTTGGATCACCCAAGATATGCATTATTTTGATGAGCATTTTAAAGGAATCTCTAACTTAGAAGTCATGGTTGATTCTGGTGTTGAAGACGGCGTTAAGGCACCTGAATTCTTACGTCGGGTTGAATCACTACAAGATTACTTAGAGGGTTTGCCAGAGGCGGGAGATACTAACTCTTTACTCGACTTTTTAAAGCAGATACGCCAAGCCGTATCTGAAGATAATCCAGATTTTTTTATCTTGCCTGATTCAGCGCAAATGACAGCTCAACTGCTGCTTTTATATGAAAACTCTGGTCCAGATGAAGACCTTTCTGATTTGAAAGATTTTGATCAAAGGCATCTGCGTTTAACGGTTCCTCTAATCAATATGTCAGCTAGCCAGATGACACTTTTATTAGAGCAAATTAATACAGAGATAGAAGCTGAGTATTCAGATCTTACCGTAGAGATTACAGGGCCTATGGTGATGTACAACGTGCAAGATAGGTACATTAATGAAGGCATGTTTAATTCCTTTAGTATTGCGCTTCTATTAATAGGTTTGAGCTTTTTTGTGCTGTTCCGTTCGGTTAAATATGGACTGATTGCACTTGTTCCGAGTGTGGTTCCTATTTTAATGGCAGGTGGCGTTGTCACCTTAATGGGAATCTCATTAGACCTTGGCACCATGATAGTGGGTGCTATGACCATGGGCATTGCAGTAGATGATGCCATTCATGTGGTCAGCCGTTACCTACTTGCACGTTCTCAAGGTGCCGATGTGAATCAGGCGATAGGGCGAGCTATGAATGAGTCAGGTCGTGCCGTTGTCTTTACTTCTGTCATCTTGGTCGTTGGCTTTAGCGTCATGTTGCTAGGTTCCTTTATCCCTTACATCAATACTGGTCTATTTTCTGCCGTCATCATGGGACTGGCATTAGTAGGAGATCTTATCGTCTTACCTGCTCTGCTTTATATGATAGATGGCAAAAAAGACCTCTCTTTGGCTGCCAAGATGACACACACAAATTCGAGCCAACCTTTATCTAAGTAGTGTAAGCACCCGTGAGCTAAATAGGAGTAATTTGAAATGAAGATCTTTAATTATAAAACAATGCAAAAGAAGACAGGTCTTACCTTTGTTTATTTTGGTTTAATGGCCGCAAGCTTTATGAGTTTGCCTACTCATGCAGTAGAGCTAACGGCTAAGCAAATTATGCAAAAAGTAGATGATAGAGACACGGGTGAAACCATAGTGTCAGAAAGTGTTTTGATTTTGATCGACAAGAAAAAGCGTCAGCGAGTGAGGGAATTAAAGCTTTTTTCGAAAGAGTACAATGAAGTTGATAAAAGTGTGTCTTTTTTCTTATCGCCAGCGGATGTGAAAGACACAGCTTATATGTCGTTTGATTGGGATGATGATGCCAAAGAAGATGACTCATGGCTTTATTTACCCGCTTTACAGAAAACAAATCGAATCGCAGCCAGTGATAAATCTGGCGCATTTATGGGGAGTGACTTCTCTTATGCTGATATAGATGGTGTGGACGTGGAAGATTTCACCTATCGTCTTATCAAAGAGAGTGAAGAGGTAAACGGCCATGATTGTTGGGTGATTGAATCGATTCCTAAAAGTAAGGCCATTATTAAAGAAACTGGCTACCTGACAACAACTTCTTGGGTGCGTAAAGATATCTTTATGCAGGTTAAAGCCATCATTAAGGTTAAAAAAGGCAAACGAGTTAAATATTTCCAGGCTAAGGATATAGAGCAGATTCAAGGTATCTGGACGGCGAAAACCTTGCAGATGGTTACGACCAAGCGTAATAAGCTAGAGCATTCAAGCGTATTAAAAATCAATGCGGTAGATTATCAAACCAAGGTTGATGACAAAATGTTTGAAAATAGCCGTTTGCAGAGAGGCTTATAATGAAGAAGCCGATATTTCAGAAACCAGCCAGCGCAAATGCGCTGGCTGGTTTTATCTCCTTAATACTGCTTTCTTCAAGCTCTCTTTATGCTAATGACGATTTTTTTGCGGATATTGAAGTTGAGTATGATGAAGAAGAGTCCTCTCTTGCGGATTATCAAATCACGGGGCATTTCAAACAGGGTGTAAGTTATGGCGTGCAAAAACCTTCTACTTCGGGCTTTGATCGTGATGACAAAGGGGTAGAGGAGCTAGATACCAGTCTTTATTTGGCATTAGAAAAAGATGTGTCTGACGAGGTTTTGCTAAAAGCCTCATTTGATTTGTCTCTTGATTGGGCTAACTGGCGGACGGGCGAGCTTAGCTACAATAGTGACGACACTGATTTTATGTGGCGTGACTTATATCTAGATTGGGTCAAAGAGGATTTATGGATAAGGGCGGGTAATCAAATTCTTGCTTGGGGGGAGTCGGATGTTTTGGCTATCACGGATGTGGTGAATCCAAGGGATCTCTCTAAATTAGGGCAGGCCGATCTAGAAGATATTCGGCTGCAAGCACCTGTGTTATTCGCCTCTCACCCTTGGTTAGGTATGCAGGCTGAAGTTGCTTTTGTTTATGATGCTGACGCGAATGAAATGGCGGGCAGAGGGGAGGAGTTTGATCCTTATATAAATTATACCAATGCAGGCTTAAGGGTGAGTGAGCAGGAGCCGGATCACTCTCTCGAATTTGTTGGGCGTTTATATAAAAGCTTTAATGGTGGTGACTTTGCCATTACCTTGGCTGATGTTAACTGGGATGAAATAAGTGGCGCCGCTTTTATTAATACTAATGAGTTAGTGTTTCAGTCTTCTAGAGTTAAGGTGTTGGGAGTATCGGGTAGTTGGGTAAAAGGTGATTATTTATTTAAATATGATATTGCTCAACACTGGGATAAGGCTTTGCAGCCAGATAGTGTGACTTCGGCCCCTTGGCAAGAATATGATCAGACTTTAGCTGCCTTGATTCTTGAATACTCAGGTATTGATGAATGGGTGCTGACGTTTGAACTAGATTCTAGTTATACCCATGATTACTCAGACTCAGTTGCCTCTAAAGAGCAAACAAGAGGGTATTTTGCTCGCGCGAGATGGACAACCTTAAATGATCAGCTTACCTCTCAATTCAGTGTATTAAACCTTTTGGGAGGAGAGGGCCAAATATACAGACTCAGTAGTGACTATGATATTCAGGATGGTATGAGCATTGGGTCAGAATATGTGGCTTATCGGGCGAATTCTGAGTCAGATGACTTATATGCTTATCGCGATCAAGATGTGGTAAAGTTGCGTTATTCATATCATTTTTAACTCAACTTAAGACATTACCCGTAGAAGGTAAGCAAGGAATATTGTGAACAAAAGAGTCGCCTATCATCATGGAAATCTGAAAGAAACCCTAGTGGTTGAAATGTTGTCTTTATTAGAAGAGCAAACATTAGAAGAGATTTCTTTACGCAAACTGGCTAAGCATGTGGGAGTCACGCCCACTGCTGTGTATAACCATTTTGCTGATAAGCATGCTTTGTTAGCCGCAGTATCTGTTGAATGTCTTAAGCGCTTTGCACAGTACCTTGAAGAAGGTCATGACGAGAATGCTAAGCCAATTGACCAGCTCGTGAGCTTAGGGAAAGCCTATTATTCCTTTACTTGTGAATTCCCTCATATGGCAGGTGTTTTGTTTGACTATGTGATACCGCCAGAGTATGTGGATGTAGAACAAATTGAAGCTGGCATGTTGGCAGAAGCAACGACTCGTAAGGTAGTGTGCGATCTCTTGCTAGAAAGAGATATACCTCTTTCTAAAGAAAGTGAAGCCTTAGGGACTTTTATGGCATGGAGCTTAAGTCACGGGATAACCGCATTATCCTCTAAAAAAATGAACCAATCTGCTTGTATAACCGAACGTTGGCCTATGGTATTTGCCATGGAGAATCAAGAATCGATCGATTATGTATTTGATAATATGGGATACATTCTAGTAGAAGGCCTAGTGGCCTGCTTGAAAAAAGACGCGGAATAATTGCTCAGTGGAATACATTTATCGTCAAGCTAGACTGGATGATCTTGCAGCCATTGTTGCTCTTGATCTGAGTGCTAACCCTCACCCTTGGGGAGAAAAAATAGTTACTCAAACAATTGAGCAATCTTCTCGTTTTAATCTAGTCGTATTGGATCAGTCACAAAACCTTTGTGGTTGGCTAACAGCGAGCCAAGTATTAGATGAAGCTGAGTTAGAGCTTATTATGATTGCGCCTCAAGCGAGACGACAAGGTTTAGCAGAGGGTTTGATGAACACTTGGTTAACAAGTATTCGACCTATTCCAGTACACCTTTGCTTATTAGAAGTAAGAGAGTCTAACCTCTCAGCCTTATCCTTATATAAGAAGTTGGGGTTTACTCAGGTTGGTTTACGCAAAAACTATTATGTAGCAGACAGTGGTAAAGAAGCCGCTGTGCTAATGAATTTAACTTTAACTAAGGATTAGCCCATGCCAAGAGTATTAGTGCCAATTGCTAATGGTAGTGAAGATATTGAAGCTATTACTATTATTGATGTATTACGTCGTGGTGGAGTTGAGGTTGTTGTCGCTAGTGTTCATGACAGCCTGCAAATTACAGCAGCAAGAGGCAGTAAGGTAGAAGCCGATGTGCTTTTGTCTGAATTAGAAACCTATACCTTTGCTGATGGTAGCCACTATAGCGTGGGTGAGGCTTTGGATGAAAATGTCATGTTTGATGCTATTGCATTGCCAGGTGGCTTGCCGGGTGCTGAACATTTAAGGGATTCTGAGCTGCTGGTGGATATTTTAGAAAAACATGATATTCATGATGCAATTTTAGCGGCTATTTGTGCGGCACCTGCTTTAGTACTAGGTACTCACGGTTTTGTGATGGATAAGCAGGCAACCTGCTATCCTGGTTTTGAAGAAGGTCTAACAGGCGCTCAATATGTGGCTGATCAGCCTGTAGTAATGGATGACAATATTATGACAAGTCAAGGTCCGGCCACAGCTATGGTGTTTTCATTGAGTTTGTTAGCGAATTTGATTGGTTATGAAGAAACGCAAGAAGTTGCAGCAGGACTTTTGTGTTAATCCATACGAATTGAAGGGACTTTTCTGGGTATTTGCCCTGTTCATTATTAAAACAATGGGGCGTATACTAATCTTGACCTTAAGGTCAATAGAATCTTAAAAAAAGAGCTTAAATAACTGTCATTAAATCGGTTATTTGCTAGACGCTTGAGCCAGATAAGAGTAAAATTGTTCAGATTTTTGGGCAGTTTTCAATTGCGGGATTGTCCAATGAAACCGCTATTCAAAAAAGCGAGATGCACCTTCGGGAGCGTCTCGCTTTTTTGCAACCAGATAGGCATAAAACGGGAGGCTCCTTTGGCAACATCAGCGATTCTAGCTCTAGAAGACGGCACTATATTTAAAGGCGTGTCGATCGGGGCAGATGGCTCCTCAACTGGCGAGGTGGTATTCAATACCTCTATGACCGGTTATCAAGAAATTCTTACAGATCCTTCCTACGCTCGACAAATCGTTACTCTTACTTATCCTCATATCGGTAATACCGGTGTGACAGAAGAAGATGAAGAATCAGATAGCATCTGGTGTAACGGCTTGATTATTCGTGACTTGCCACTTGTTGCAAGCAGCTGGCGTAAACAAGAAACTTTAGATGCTTACCTAACACGTAAACATGTTGTGGGCATTGCAGATATTGATACTCGTAAATTAACACGCATCTTACGAGAAAAGGGCGCACAAGCTGGCTGTATTATGGCGGGTGATGACGTTCTATCTGAAGAAGTTCAGGCTAAAGCTTTAGCCGCTGCACGTGCCTTCCCTGGGCTTAAAGGCATGGATCTCGCCAAAGAAGTAACAGTTAAAGAACAATGTGAATGGACTGAATCAACTTGGGACCTAGTAAAAGGTCACACAACACCAAGTGAATTTGACTTCCATGTTGTTGCCTATGATTTCGGTGTGAAGCGCAATATCTTGCGTATGTTGGTTGAGCGCGGTTGTAAAGTGACCGTGGTACCAGCGCAAACACCTGCCGCTGATGTTTTAGCCATGAATCCTGATGGTGTATTCCTATCTAATGGACCTGGTGATCCAGAGCCATGTGATTATGCGATCACGGCAATAAAAGAAATTTTAACCACAGACATTCCTGTGTTTGGTATTTGCCTAGGCCATCAGTTGTTGGCATTAGCAAGTGGTGCTAAGACCAAGAAAATGAAATTTGGTCACCATGGCGCTAACCACCCAGTGCAAGACATTAAAGCTGGCACTGTGATGATTACTAGCCAAAACCACGGTTTTGCGGTTGATGAAGATAGCCTTCCTAGTAACTTGGAAGCAACGCATAAATCATTGTTTGATGGTTCTTTGCAAGGTATCGCAAGAACTGATAAGCAGGCCTTTAGCTTCCAAGGACACCCAGAAGCTAGTCCAGGCCCTCATGATGTTGCACCTTTGTTCGATCAGTTCATTGACTCTATCAAAGCCACTAAAGCCTAAGCAGGAAACAAATTATTATGCCAAAACGTACTGATATAAAAAGCGTTTTAATCTTAGGTGCTGGTCCGATCATCATCGGTCAGGCCTGTGAGTTTGACTATTCTGGTGCGCAAGCGTGTAAAGCGCTACGTGAAGAAGGTCTACGCGTTATTCTGGTTAACTCTAACCCAGCAACTATCATGACAGATCCAGCGATGGCTGACTCAACTTATATTGAGCCTATCGAATGGAAAACGGTTGCGAAAATCATTGAAAAAGAACGCCCAGATGCGGTATTGCCTACTATGGGTGGCCAAACAGCATTGAACTGTGCACTTGACCTTGAGCGTCATGGTGTATTGGAAAAGTTCAGCGTGGAAATGATTGGTGCAACGGCTGATGCGATTGATAAAGCGGAAGATAGAAACCGTTTTGACCAAGCAATGAAATCGATTGGCCTTGAGTGTCCTCGTGCGGGTATTGCGCACAATATGGAAGAAGCTCACGGTGTTCAGCGTGAAGTTGGTTTCCCTTGTATTATCCGTCCTTCCTTCACCATGGGTGGTACCGGTGGTGGTATCGCTTATAACATGGAAGAGTTTGAAGAAATCTGTACTCGTGGTTTGGATTTATCTCCAACCAACGAATTGCTAATCGATGAATCTTTGATCGGTTGGAAAGAGTATGAGATGGAAGTGGTACGTGACAAGAAAGACAACTGTATTATTGTTTGTGCCATCGAAAACTTTGATGCCATGGGCGTACACACAGGTGACTCAATCACAGTTGCGCCTGCTCAAACACTGACAGATAAAGAATATCAAATCATGCGTAATGCCTCTTTGGCAGTATTACGTGAGATTGGTGTAGAAACCGGTGGTTCTAACGTTCAATTCGGTATGGACCCTAAAACAGGTCGTCTTGTTGTTATCGAGATGAACCCTCGTGTCTCTCGCTCTTCAGCTCTTGCGTCAAAAGCAACAGGTTTCCCAATTGCAAAAATCGCCGCTAAATTGGCGATTGGCTACACCCTAGATGAATTGCAAAATGACATCACAGGCGGTCGTACTCCAGCGAGTTTCGAACCTGCGATTGACTATGTTGTGACTAAGATTCCTCGTTTTACTTTCGAGAAATTCCCACAAGCGAATGACCGTCTGACGACGCAGATGAAGTCTGTGGGTGAAGTTATGGCAATCGGTCGTACTTTCCAAGAATCTGTACAAAAAGCACTACGCGGCCTTGAAGTTGGTGCGGATGGTTTTAATCCACAGTTAAATTTTGCAGATGAAAACAGTAAAGATAAACTGATTCATGAGCTTAAGTCTCCAGGTGCTGAGCGTATTTGGTACATAGGCGATGCATTCCGTTTAGGTATGTCAGTTGACGAATTGTACGAGCTAACAGGTGTAGATCACTGGTTCCTAGTACAAATTGAAGATCTTATTAAAGAAGAAATGGGCTTAGCGAAAGCGGGTCTAGCGGATCTTGATTATGATTATATTCGTCGTCTGAAACGTAAAGGCTTCTCTGATTCTCGTCTTGCTCAATTAATGGATGTGACAGAAAAGTCTCTACGTGAACGTCGTTACTTGATGAATGTACACCCAGTGTACAAGCGTGTTGATACTTGTGCGGCTGAATTCGCAACAGATACCGCTTACCTTTACTCTACTTATGAAGATGAATGTGAAGCTGAGCCAAGCAATAAAGATAAGGTCGTTATCCTAGGTGGTGGTCCAAACCGTATCGGTCAAGGTATTGAGTTTGATTACTGCTGTGTACACGCTGCGCTAGCATTACGTGATGATGGCTTTGAAACCATCATGGTTAACTGTAACCCTGAGACAGTATCCACTGATTACGACACCTCTGATCGTTTGTACTTTGAGCCAGTAACGCTTGAAGATGTATTAGAAATCGTTCGTAAAGAGAAGCCAAAAGGTGTAATCGTTCAATTCGGTGGCCAAACACCACTTAAAATTGCCCGTGCTTTAGAAGCTGAAGGTGTGCCAATTATTGGTACAACACCAGAAGCGATTGACCGTGCAGAAGACAGAGAACGTTTCCAAAGCATGATTCAGCGTCTAGGCTACAAACAGCCTAACAACGCAACCGTACGTAGTACGGATCAAGCGCTAATCAAAGCAGCTGAAATTGGTTTCCCACTAGTTGTTCGCCCATCTTATGTACTAGGTGGCCGTGCGATGGAGATTGTTTATAACGAGTCAGAATTAACCCGTTATATGACAACAGCGGTTAAAGTCTCTAATGATAGCCCAGTGCTATTAGATCACTTCCTAAATGCGGCGATCGAGATAGACATTGATTGTATCTCTGATGGTAAGCAGGTTGTGATAGGCGGCATTATGCAGCACATCGAACAAGCGGGTGTTCACTCTGGTGATTCGGCTTGTGCCTTGCCTCCACACTCTCTAACACAAGCACAGCAGGACGACATTCGTGAAATGATTGCGAAAATGGCCCTAGAGCTTGGTGTTATTGGTTTGATGAATACTCAGCTAGCGATTCAAGACGGTGAGATTTATGTGATTGAGGTTAACCCTCGTGCATCACGTACTGTACCTTTTGTCTCTAAGTGCATTGGCCGTTCTTTAGCTCAAGTTGCTGCTTTGGTTATGTCTGGTAAGACATTGGCTGAACTTGAATTTACTAAAGAAATTATCCCTTCTTATGTAAGTGTGAAAGAAGCCGTATTCCCATTCAATAAGTTCCAAGGTGTTGATCCAATTCTTGGGCCTGAAATGAAATCTACCGGTGAAGTCATGGGTGTGGGCGATACTTTCGCTGAAGCCTTTGGTAAAGCGGTTCTTGGTGGCGGTACTGTATTGCCAACAGGCGGTACTGCATTTGTCAGTGTGCGTGACATGGATAAGCCTAAACTGGTTTCTGTTGCTCAGCGTCTGATTGAAAACGGCTTCGAACTGGTAGCAACAAGCGGTACAGCGAGCTACTTGACAGAGCAAGGTGTTGAAGTTCGTAAGATCAACAAGGTAAACGAAGGTCGTCCTCATATCGTTGATATGCTGAAAAACGGCGAAATCGATTACATTGTCAATACGACTGAAGGTACTCAAGCAATCGCTGACTCTTCTGTGATCCGACGTACAGCATTACAGCGTAAGGTTTGTTACACTACAACATTAACGGGCGCTGAAGCGACTAGCTATGCGCTGGGCTGGAATGAAGAAACGAAAGTTCGTAGATTACAAGATTTGCACCAGGGGAAATAATGAGAAAAGTACCAATGACGGTAGAAGGCGAAGCACGTTTACGTGAAGAGCTGGGTCACCTTAAATCTGTGGAGCGTCCACGTATCATTAATGATATTGCGATTGCACGTGAACATGGCGACTTGAAAGAGAACGCTGAATACCATGCCGCTCGTGAAGAACAAGGGTTTGCAGAAGGTCGTATTAAAGAGATTGAAGGTAAACTTTCAGACTCTCAAGTGATTGATGTTAAAGCCATTGCACACACTGGCAAGGTTATTTTTGGTAGTACTATTACCTTGTTTAATGTGGACACAGAAGAAACGGTGACTTATCGCATTGTGGGTGATGACGAAGCAGAAGTGAAAGATAAAAAAATCTCTTATGCTTCACCTATTGCCAAGGCTCTCATTGGTAAGCAAGAAGGTGACGAAGTTGCCATCAAGATACCAAGTGGTGAAGTTGTCTACGAAATTGAAAGTGTTGAGCATCTTTAATTAATTAAAGATAAAGCACTTTAAAAACCAGCCTATCTAATAGGCTGGTTTTTTTTTGTATAAAAACTATGTTTTTATGTTTCATTTGATAAGTATTTTTTAAAATACAGCAGAATGGCGTTATTTAATGAGAAGGCGTGACTATACTGTATTTAAATGCAAATTAGACTTGTTGTTATTCGATGTAAGTACTTTTTGAGAGGAGTGCTTGGCAGTTTAAATTAATTAGATGTGATGGCGAATGTATGGATAAAAGTATATTAGTTGTAGATGATGAGCCTCAGATACTCGATGCCTTAAAGCGGGCACTACGAAGACAGAAGTATAATATTCATTTTGCAAATAATGGAGAAGAGGCGTTAGAGATATTAAAGCAGCATGAGGTGGCTTTAATTATGTCTGATTATATGATGCCAGGGCTAAACGGTACTGAGCTATTAACTAAGGCTGCAGATATCCAGCCTAATACAGTTCGAATTATTTTAAGTGGGCATTCAGACTTTCAAACTGTATTGCAGTCTATTCAGCATGGCATTGTTCATAAATTTCTTGCCAAGCCCTGGGTTAATGAAGTGTTAATCGAACAAATTAACAAAGCTTTAGAGCTAGGTGTGTATCCAGGAGAAGAGGGTGATAAGTCGGCAGCATCCTTAGTCAATAAAGAATTAAGTAAAGAGCCAAAAGTAGGTGATTCTGACCAAATCTTTGAAATAGAAATTTCCGAAGATAACGAAATTATAGCAATACCTGACGAGTTGGCTGAATTGTTTGGTTATGATGTTGATGAGTTGATTACAGAGGGCTTATCAACGTTATTTGCAGATCACTCTTACGAAGAGCATCTAGAGTTGATGTTAGGCTTTGATAAAGGGTCTGAGAGTTGGGAGTTGCCAGTTAAAAAGCGAGTTGCTCAAACAAGGGAGCAGCAACTTTTCTCTGTAGAAATTAGTGTTTGTTTTACCGGTGAAAAATTTATTTGCTCAATGAAGTTGGGTGAAGATTTAGTGAAAAGAAAAGGTTTAGATTCAATTTTAAAAAGTATTCATGGTCCCTATCTTTTAATTGATAAAGCAGGAGTTATTAAGCGCTACAACCAAAAGTTGGTTGATCTTTATGGTGACTTTCATTTTCCTGATATGGATACTCCTTTGCAGGATTTTATTGGTTCTTGTATAGAAAACGGAGCTTTTCCTGATGCGTCAGAGGACCAAAATGCTTGGTATGAAGAGTTTAGTCGGTTTAACGATGATGCTAATGAGCATCTTTTGAAAGAAAACTTTTGGGTGAAGATTAAAGCGACCCATGCTCCTAAAGGATCGAAAATCCTGCTTCACTTTGATGTGACTCAGAAGAGGCTCTGACTGATACTGATTGGGTTTGGTTTGCTAAAGTTAGAGGGAGTTTAATTACTTTGACTTTTTTATTATCTTTAATAAAAAAGTCAGTATCCTAATGAGTTTTAAAGTGTTTCATCTGCTTTCTTAAGGGGAAGGGTGATAGTGAATTGTGATCCTTTTCCTTCTTCGCTCTTGATATCTATGTCGCCATTATGGTCTTTTACTATCTTATAGCTGATATAAAGTCCAAGACCTGTACCTTGTCCAACGGTTTTTGTTGTGAAAAAAGGATCAAATATTTTCTGGTAGTTATCTTTTTTAATGCCGTAGCCTGTGTCAGAAATACGGATTAAGATATTATCTGCGCTTTCTTCAGTGCTTATGGTTAATATCTTTGTTTCTGTCTCTTCCATTGCATGAATGGCGTTCTGTAATAGGTTTAAGAAGACTTGGTTAAGCTCTCCCAAATTACACCAAACCAGCTCTTTGCAAGTTAGGTTAAGCTTAATCTCGCAAAGAGAGTTTTTTATCTGATGATTGATTATTTTTAGCGTGCTCTCTAGGCTGGCGTTGATATCAACATTGTCCCAGTCCTCGTCATGGATTCTAGAAAAGTGCTGTAAATTTTGTACGATGTTCGTGACTCTAATAAGCCCATCTTGTGTATCATTGAATAGGTTTTTAAAATCTGAAGAAATATACTCTAAATCTTCTTCATCTATTAGCTTTTTGAGAGCACTCTTTTTATCATTAGAAAGATCTGTGCTTTCTAAAAGTTGCTCAACGGCGCTATATAGACTGAACATGGCTTGCCAATAATCATTCAGCATTTCTAAATTGCTGTTTACAAATGCTAGGGGGTTGTTGATCTCGTGTGCAACACCAGCAGACAAAAGACCGATTGATGCTAATTTTTCATTTTTAACGAGAGCGCTTTGCTGGGTAACTAGCTCAGCATGATTTTTTTTAAGCTCATCATGCGCTTCCGAGAGTTGTTGACTGCTTAGGTATAGCTCACGAGATTTGTCTTCAAGCAACTGCTCGGCAGCAAGACGTGCCATTTTTTCACGGGTGTAGGCTCTTTTATAGGCATCATCACTCATAGGTATTCTATCTCAAGATCGCAGTAATCAGAGCCTTTGTGCATACAGGTTTTGTGCTCTAGGTTAATTTCTTTGCCAAAGTGTACGGCAGCACCTCTTACAAGGCCTTCAGCGAGAGGGCATAGTTTGCGTGGTGAGCGATAGCGCATTGTCATCTTACCTGATTCATGATCGAAGCATTCTATTGTTGGTAGATTAGGGTCGACGTAAAGCTTGCCAACCTCTACGTGAATAATGGAATCAATGCTCTTAAGAAAGCCATCTAGGTCAGTCATATTTTCCATTAAGACCTTGTGTCTATTTACTAGGCCTTCAAACATAAACTCACCAAAGGCTTGGACGACAGTTGCGCTTGGTAGTTCTAGTTTTTTGCAAATAATCTCAACAAATCTAAAAAGGGTTTCGTCTGCATAACTCTGCCCAGCGATAAAAATGCCTTCGTTTTGCTCTGCTTCATCAAGGATATCATTCCAAACTTCCATGCCGTAATTGGTTTCAACCATTTCTTCGAGGATATTAAAAACAACGCCTTTCATATGCTTTTCCTTTTTCTTATAAAGATAGAGTTAAAGCTTACTTTTGTAATATTGAAAATTGTGAAAATTTGTATTGGTTGATTTATATGGAAGTGAAAGGGGTTGTATTAACTTTGAGGGCGCATTTGAAGGATAGATGGTGAGCGAGAAGGGCTAAGTTAGTGCTCCCTCTCGCTATAGTTTTATAGCTTTCCTAGTTTAAACGCTGCTATTAAGGCTTGAGTTGAGCTGTCTAGAGTGTCGTTAGCTTGATCAGAAGCAAGACGATTATAGATATCTGTGCCTAGCACTTTACCTAGTTCTACACCCCATTGGTCGAAAGAGTTGATTCCCCAAATAGTGCCTTGAACAAAGGTTTTTTGTTCATACAGAGCAATCAAAGCGCCGACTGTTTTTGGCGTCATTTTTTCGGTTAATAGCGTATTGCTTGGACGATTACCTTTAATCACTTTATGTGGTGCTATCTTGGCAATGTCTGCTTCACTGCATCCGGCATCTTTTAGCTCCTGCTCAGCTTGTGCCAAACTTTTACCCAGCATAAGTGCTTGAGATTGACTTAAGCAATTAGCAAACAGTTGAGCATGGTGGTCTGCAACAGGGTTATGGCTTGTTAGCGGTGCAATAAAATCAACGGGAATAAGGCGAGTGCCTTGGTGTAATAGCTGATGATAAGCGTGCTGGCCGTTTGTTCCTGCGCCACCCCAAATGATAGGGCCAGTATTGATATCGACCTTGTCACCATTTAAGAAGTTAGCTTTACCATTACTTTCCATATCCAGTTGTTGAATATGAGCTGGTAGAGCTCTCAAATAGTGGTCATATGGAATTAGAGCATGGGATTGTGCATCATAGAAGTTGCTATACCAAACGCCTAATAAGCCCATGATAACAGGAAGGTTTTGCTCGTATGGGGCACTTTGGAAGTGCTCATCCATATCATGCGCGCCTTCAAGTAATTGCTCAAAGTTATCCATGCCTACAGCGATAGCAATGGGTAAACCAATCGCAGACCAGAGTGAGTAACGACCGCCAACCCAATCCCACATAGGAAAGATGTTTTCTTTTGCGATACCAAAGGCAACGGCTTTTTCAACATTGGAACTAACGGCTGCAAAGTGACGGTGCACCTCTGATTCTGGACCACCGTTTTCTAGGAACCATGCTCTCGCCGCGTTCGCATTATATAGGGTTTCCAAAGTACCGAAGGATTTTGATGAGATCAAAAACAAGGTGGTTTCAGGATTTAGCTTAGCTAATTTTCCTGAAATATCTGAACCATCGATATTGGCAACAAAGTGAACTTTAAGGCCTGTATTTGCATAAGGGGTTAATGCTTCAGTAACCACTTTAGGGCCAAGGTAAGAACCACCAATACCAATAGAAACAACATCGGTAATGGCTTTGTCGCTAAAACCACGCCATTGCTTAGAAGTTAGTTGGGCAACAAAATCTTTCATTTGAGCCAAGGTAGCACGCACTTCATCAAGTACATTACTGCCATTTACCATTAGGCTGGTTTGTTTATGGCTTGCACGTAAGGCAGTATGAAGAACCGAACGGTTTTCTGTGTTGTTGATTTCAGCACCGCTAAAAAGTGCATCAGTTGCTTCTTTTAGACCGGCTTCTTCAGCTAGTTTGGTTAGTAATGAAAGCGTTTCCTGGGTGGCTCTGTTTTTAGAAAAGTCCAAGGTCCAGCCTGCGCCTGTGGCACAAAATTCTTTTGCTCTATTTGGATTCTCTTGAAACAAGTTTGACATATTGAGCTCTGTCAAAGTGTCGTGATGACTTGTAAGTGCTTGCCATGCTGGCAAACGAACCGGTGACCCCATGCTAATCTCCTACTTTATAAGTGGATAAGCTATACCCAGTTATCAAGTCACATTTTAATTTTAATTTTGAAAACCATATCAAGATTAAATGTTAACTAGATGACAAAGGTATTAGTTATCTAAGTCGATTTGAATATTGTCGATCAAACGAGCACTACCTAGATAGGCAGCGACTAAAATGACCAACTTGCTTTCTTCCTCTGAGGGTGTCAATAAGTTAGCTCGTGAGCGGACTTCAAAGTAATCGCGTTTGAATCCTGCTGCCTCGAGCTTTTGCTGTGCTTGTTCACGAATATCTTCGATGGATATTTTCTTTTGCTTGATGGCATCGGCTGCCCACAAAGCGGTTTGATACAAGACAGGTGCAATACGTCTTTCTTCTGTGGAAAGGTAGCCATTGCGAGAGCTCAATGCGAGACCATCATCGGCGCGAGCAATGTCTTCGCCTATGATGCGTACACTTGAGCTTAAATCACGTGTCATATTCTCTATGACCATGAGTTGTTGAAAATCTTTTGTGCCAAAAATGGCGCAGTCAGGGTGAACCATATTGAATAATTTGGTGACAACGGTCGCTACACCCACAAAGTGGCCTGGACGACTCGCGCCACATAAAATATCGGAAATTCCTGAGACTTCTATTTGAGTTTGGCTGCGACGACCATCTGGGTACATTTCTAGTGCATCGGGTGCGAATAGAAAGTCACAGCCATTTGCTTCTAATAATGTTTGGTCTTCTTTTAAGGTTTTTGGATACCTTTCTAAATCTTCGTTAGCAGAAAACTGCATAGGGTTAACAAAGATAGAAGACACCACCACATCTGCTTCTTTAGTCGCACGGCGAATTAGGCTCATATGGCCGTCATGCAAATTCCCCATAGTAGGGACAAAGGCAATTTTTTTATCGGCTAATCTAATACTTTTTAATGCGATTCTAAGTTCGGCAACTGTGTGTATGGTTTTCATTATTCGAAACTATGCTCTTGGGCTGGGAAAGTTTGGTCTTTAACTTCATCTACATAGGCTTCAAAAGCCATTTGAATAGAGCGTTCACCAATTAAAAAGTTTTTAACAAAACGAGGACGACGACCTAGGTTAATACCTAGCATGTCATGTAGAACAAGTACTTGTCCGTCTGTATGTGGGCCTGCACCTATGCCAATGGTTGGCACATTTACTGACTCAGTAATGTCTTTTGCAAGATCAGTCGGGATGCACTCATATAGTAAGATATCAGCACCAGCTTCTACCAATTCGATAGACTCTTGTTTGATAATTTGGGCTGCGCTATCGCCACGACCTTGTACCTTGTAACCACCAAATTTATGCACAGACTGAGGTGTTAAACCTAGGTGAGCACAAACCGGAATACCGCGCTGGGAAAGTAAGCGAACTGTGTCACATAACCAGCTACCACCTTCTAATTTCACCATGCTAGCACCGGCTTGCATCAAGCGTGCTGCATTATCAAGCGCTTGTTCTGGCTTACTGTAGCTCATGAAAGGCATGTCGCTAAGAATGAAGGCATTTGTATTACCGCGTTTTACTGCTGCTATGTGGTAACACATATCATCCATAGAAACGGGTAGAGTGCTATCTTGACCTTGGATAACCATGCCAAGAGAGTCGCCAACTAAAATTGTTTCTATACCAGCTTCATTCATCACGTGGGTAAACGTGGCATCATAGGATGTTAGACAAGTGAACTTCTCACCGCTTTGTTTCATCTCTTGTAAACGGCTCAGGGTAACTGGGCGCGACAATGATTTTTTCGAGGTATCAGAATACATAAGTGCTCTTCCTAAATAACATTTTTATAGCGGGATAAGGTCAGAAGTATCTAAACTAGAAAGCTGTTCTGTCACAGTACAGCCGTTATCTAATAGCATTTCTGGCGCTAAATCTGCCATAGGTTTAATGACGAATCCGCGCTCAAGCATGAAAGGATGAGGCACGGTTAGTCTATCCATGTCTATTTTATCGTTATTGTATTTTAATAAGTCCAGATCAAGAGTTCTAGGGCCCCAGTGGCGCTCTCGCACCCTGTGTTGACTGTTCTCAATTGCTTGTAAAGCATCAAGCAAAGGGATAGGCGCTAATGAAGTTGTAATGATGGCAACGGCATTAACGTAATCGGGTTGATCTTGAGGGCCAACAGGCTTACTAGAGTAAAACTTTGAGAGTTCTACATTAGTGATTTCTGCATGTTGCTTTAACTGAGTGATGGCTTGTTGAAGCTGCTCCATGGGGGTATTTAGGTTACTACCCAAACCAATAAAAGCCTCATTCATTATCAATTTCCTTCCTCGGCTTAGCATTATCCGTTTTGCTTTTTGAGCGACGTTTAGGGCGACGCCTTCTGGGGCCTTTGTCGTCAGATTTTTTTGTGTCAGCTAGTGTGATGAGCTCACGACGTTGCTTTTCACTTGCATCTTGGAATGCTTGCCACCACTCACCTAGGTTACCACTTTCGTAACCGCTTTCTTCTCGAATCAATAAAAAGTCAAATGCGGCTCTAAAACGGGCATGTTGCTCTAAAATATAAGCTCGTTTGCCAAAGCGTTTAGGTAAACGGTACTGTAAATCCCAAATCTCACGCATAGGTGTAGAAAAACGGCGAGGGATTGAAGTTGCTGTCACCTGATTATCTAAGACTAAAGAAGCGGCTTGGTGTAAGGCTGGTGTTGCTGGTAAGCCCTGTGCCATAAACTCTTCGTGACGAAAGAGTACTTTTGGCCAAAGTAAAAAGGCATATAAAAAATAAGGTGCGGTGGTTTTTCCTTCGGCAATTCGTTTGTCTGTATTGATTAGACCCTGCAGAATAAACTTTTCTGGATCGATATCATTTCTATGCCACTTGCTAACAAGCAACTCATCTGTCTCTGGGAAAAGATAACGAAATAAACCATATTCACGTAATAGCTTATATGTTGTGACACCATTGCCACTGCCAAGTAACTTAAGTACTTCTTCAAATAAACGGGCAGGTGGAATGTGGTCGAGTAGGTGAGCCATTTCTTTAATTGGAGCGGCTGTTTCTGCTTCAATTTCAAAACCAAGCTTTGCCGCAAAGCGAATTGCTCTGAGCATGCGTACTGGATCTTCTTGGTATCTTAATCTTGCATCACCAATGATACGTACCTGTTGAGCGGCAATATCTTCTAAACCACCACAATAGTCGTGGATACTAAAGTCACTGATATCGTAGTACAGGGCATTAAAGGTGAAGTCACGACGCTCAGCATCTTGTTCTATATCACCAAAGATATTGTCTCTTAAAATCATGCCATGAGCTGAACGAGCAGAATCGTTCTGTTTGTCATTCGTGTTGGCTTTTTGATCTTGGCTTGCTGTTGCTCTAAAGGTCGATACTTCAATTATTTCGCGGCCAAAGGTGACGTGAACAAGTCGGAAGCGGCGGCCAATAAGGCGTGAATTCGAGAATAAAGCATGTACTTCTTCAGGTGTCGCATTCGTGACAACATCGAAATCTTTTGGTGTTAAATCAATAAGGTGGTCTCGAATACAGCCGCCAACCAAAAATGCATCAAAGCCAGCTTTATTCAGACGATAAAGTACTTTTACCGCATTTGGGCTTAGGTTCTTTCGTGACAGAGTATGATCTGAACGAGCTATGATTAAAGGATATTCTTGCGCGTTTTTGGGGGTGAAAAGGTCAGTTGCCTTTCGAACCAGAGACTTAAAACTTGTCAGCATTAGAGTACAAATTATTCAATTAAAGAAAGTGAGTATTCTACACGGGAAAACGAATTTATTACACAGGCTTGCTAGAGGGGATTTGTTAAAACAAAATAATTGCTTTGGATACATGAAGATATTAATTCCGAAAACAAAGTTGGTGCTGCTGCTGCAGTTCTACTCAAGTTTTATTTTTATTTTTGCAATGTTTTCATTGCCCGAAGGCTTGCATATCAAAAAAAATCAATTATCCAAAGCAATTTTTCTTTCCCTGACCTCAGATTTTATTTTTATTTTGAGAGGTCAGAGTGTTCCAAGATTTTATTTTTATTTTAGGAACCTACACTCGATGATTAACTTATTATTATGGGTCAATCTTATTATCGTTGTGATCACTATAAGGCATTTGTTGTGCCAATTTTTGTATCTTGTTGAAAAGTAACGTTTTTTATTTTTAAAGGGCAAAAAAGTGATTTTTTAAAGATTTTTTCGTGTTCCTTTAAGTATCAATTGTTACTTAAGGTGTTACTTTTCGTTGTATTCCAAGTTTTTGTCTTCTTTCCCATAAACTTTTTCTAGAAATACCCAAACTTAATGCTAGTTGAGTTTCTGTCATTTTGCCTTGATTGTGGCTTACAAAACTTTTTAAGTAGTCGTCAAGGCTGGTTCCTTGCAGTGAAAACTGAGTTTCAGGGTTGGTGTTTACTATTTTTTCTGTGGGTGTTTGGTTGTTAGGTAGTAATGGGTTTGCCTGACTTTTATAAAGCTTTAGAGCGTCTGGGTCGAGAAAGTCGTCACTTAGAATAACCGCCCTTTCAATGGCGTTTTCTAATTCCCTAACATTACCAGGCCAATTGTGAGCAATGATGGCTTGATCAAACTCTTTTGTGTAAGCAAATTCGGTTTTATTATGTCTTTGGCACACTTTAGTGATGAGTGATTGGCAAATTAAGCTGATATCGCGTCCTCTGTCCCTTAAAGGAGGAAGGAGAACTTCCATGACATATAAACGATAATATAAATCTTCCCTGAAAAGGCCATCAGCAACCATCTGCCTTAGATCCCTGTGGGTCGCGGTGACTAGCCTGATATCGACTTTAGAAGATTGGGTCGCACCGACTCGTCTAATTTCACCTTCTTGAAGCACACGTAAAAGCCTAGCTTGAGCTTCTATAGGTAGTTCGCCTATTTCATCAAGGAAGAGTGTGCCATTGTCAGCGGCGGCAATGAGGCCGTCACGTGTTGAGGCTGCACCAGTAAATGCGCCCTTTTCATGACCAAAGAGTTCTGACTCTATCAAACTCTCTGGGATAGCGGCACAGTTAACGCTGATCATATCTTCACTGCTACGCTCACTTAGGTCATGAATCGCTTGTGCTACCAGTTCTTTACCTGTGCCTGACTCTCCACGCACTAATACAGTTACATCTGTACAGGCTATCTTCTCTAGATCTTTAAATAGCTGCTTCATAGGTGGGCTATTACCGATAAGGCGTCTAAACGGAGCTGTCTGGGGCTTGCCTGTGTGCTTTTTAGTTTTGGTGTTAGTAGAGGTGCTAATCGCTAAGTGATTTGCTTGCACTTGCTTATTAATGGTTGTGAGTGTTTTTTCTAATAAGGTTTCAGGGTCAGTCGGTAAAGGGAGGTAATATTTTATACCTGCTGCCATGAGGCTTACCGCTTTGTTCAAACTAGGTTTGTCATCAAGTACTATGATTGGGCAAGGAGTAAGGCCATTGGCTTCTTGTTCGTACTCAGGGCCCAAACAGTCTTGAATGATAAAGGCCGCATCAAAGCTAGATACCTGATAATAATTTTTGGCTTGTTCAATCGAGCTAGCTTCAGAAATGAGAAAATCAATCTGCTGTAACCAACTGGCTATGTCGTTGAAATAGGGCGTATTATCATGAATGAACAGGATGTGTTTCATTGGGTATCACCATTAACTACTGATGTCACCATTATACACACAGGGTTTATGTGGGCTAGCACCCTATTTATGTTTGTGTCTGGACTTGATAAACCTGTCTTAGTGACCAATGTTTAATCGCGAAATGCATGGCGTCAGTTAGGTTATTTGTGTAAGGGATCGGTTGATTCAGATGTTTAAGTGCTAACTTAAATGTATCGATATCTGCTTTTTTAATGGCTGGAGCATGGTTTTGTTTGCTGAGCTTTAATGAATGTTCGTTTTTAACTAAAGGGATATGGCAATACTCAGGAAGAGGCCAACCAAAGGTTTGTAATAAATCTATCTGGGCAGCCGTTGTTTCCAGTAGGTCTGTTCCTCTCACTATCTGATTAACCCCTTGAATATGGTCATCAATGACAGCGGCGAGCAAATAGGCGTAATCAAGGTCTTTGCGTCTGATAATGCTATGACCAATTTGCGCAAGAGGGTTTTGAATTTGCTGACCCATTAGGCGATCAAAAAAGGATATGTCATCTGAACTTGATAGAAAGCGCCAGGAGTGTGCTTGTTCTGTGTTCGAATCACAAACTTGAGTGTGTTTACCTTGGGTTTGTTTTAAAGCTTGCCGAGTGCATTGGCAGGGAAAGGCCTTATTGCTCTTGATCAGCTGAGAAAGGTGCTTTTGATAAATGTCCGTTTGCTGGCTTTGATATATGACGGTTTCATCACTACTCATATGGTAGCTAGAAAGGGTATCTATGATGTCTTGACTGTGAATGGGTTTGCAGCGTTGGCTGTCGACATCTTCGATACGTAAAAGCCATTTGCCGCCATTGTGCTTGGCGTCAAGGTAACTGGCTAACGCACTAACAAGTGAGCCAAGATGCAGTGGGCCGGATGGTGAAGGTGCAAACCGGCCTACATACGAAGAGTGCATAATCAAATATAGAGCTAGTAGCTAGAAGAAATTAGCTACCAGTCTGTTTTTCTTTGATCTCAGCTAACGTTTTGCAGTCGATGCAAAGGGTCGCTGTTGGTCTTGCTTCTAGGCGTCGTATGCCTATTTCGATGCCACAGTGATTACAGAAACCGTAGTCATCTTCATCAATTAGCTCGATAGTCTGATTGATTTTTTTCACTAGCTTACGTTCGCGATCGCGAGTACGTAGCTCAAGACTAAACTCTTCTTCTTGGCTGGCTCTATCATTAGGGTCAGCGTAGTTAACCGCTTCTTCTTTTAGATGGCTAACAGTACGATCCACTTCTTCCATTAGATTTTGCTTCCAGTTAAGCAAAATATTTCTAAAATGGTCTAACTGTTGCTCGTTCATGTACTCTTCACCTTCCTTCGCTTCGTAAGGGGTGAAGTCTTTCATTAACGACTCAGAACTCATATCTGGCATATGCAGCGCCTCACTTCGCAGGTAATCCGTGTGGTAACCTGTACATATATTTTTTGGGTGGTGTTTATTGCGGCCGGAAACTTACCAAATTATTTGTCATGAAACCACTTATTTAATGGCTTTTTTAGTAAGTGAATGCAATAAAGCAACCAGTTAAGTTTATTAATTATGTTAAGAGAGTATAGATGAGTCAATTGGCGAACCGTGTTGAACAAATTTCTCCCTTTCAAGTCATGGCTATATTGGGACGTGCAAAAGAAATTCAAGCCCAAGGTGTTGATGTAATTCATTTAGAGGTGGGAGAGCCTGATTTTGTGGCGTCTGAGGCGGTAAAGAAGGCCGGTGTAGATGCGATTGAGCAAGGCTTAACGGGTTATACCTCGGCGACAGGTTTACCTCAATTAAAACAAAAAATTGCTCAGCATTACCTGAATAAATATCAAGTTGAGCTTGATCCTAACCGCATTATTGTTACCCCAGGTGCATCAGGAGCCTTACAACTACTAGCAAGTTTAATGGTTGATGCGGGTAAGAACGTGCTTATGCCTGACCCTTGTTATCCTTGTAATCGACATTTTTTGATTCAGGTCGGGGCGAAGGCAAACTTGATAGCAACCCAGCCTAAGCAAAATTTTGAAATTCCCATTGAAGATATTAAAAGTCATTGGAATGACCAAAGTGCGGGTCTTTGGCTAGCGTCACCTGCTAATCCTACGGGTGCAGTCCTTTCTAAAGAGTATTTACAAGCGGCGCTTGATGAAGTCAATCAATTAGGTGGTCATCTAATGGTGGATGAGATTTACCAAGGTTTGGTATATCAAGGAGAAGACTTTACTGCACTTTCCTTATCTGATGATATTTTTGTCATTAATAGCTTTTCAAAATACTTTGCCATGACAGGCTGGCGCTTGGGTTGGGTTGTCGTACCTGAGTGGGCGATTGAAGGCGCAACTAAATTGGCACAGAACTTTTTTATTTCAGCGCCTTCTGTTTCTCAATATGCCGCATTAGATGCTTTTTCTGATACATCTATGCAAGAGTTTGAAAGGCGTCGAGGTGAGCTAGATTTAAGGCGACAACTCTTGCTAGCAGGCTTAAGTGACATGGGATTGACGCCAGCTGTGCCTGCACAAGGGGCTTTTTATATTTATGTGGATGTATCTTCAATTACAGATAATGCGATGGGTTGGTGTCTTGCTTTATTAGAAGCAGAAGGTGTTGCTCTGACGCCGGGTGCTGACTTTGGTGTTGAAGAAGCTCATAAATACGTACGTTTTGCCTATACCTGTGACTTAGATCGACTGAAAGAGGCTTTGACTAGAATTAAGCGCTTCATGTCTCTTGGGTCATAATCAGGGTTAAATTTGAGTGAATAGAAGAAAATAGCTTGAATGCTGTGATGGGGAGCGGGCATTATTGCCCCTCTCTCAACTTGAGCTAATTTAAATTAGGAAAAATGAGTTAATGAATCAGGTGCAAGTGGTTTTGTGGCGTCGTCTGGCAGCAGCTGTTTACGATAGTATTATTTTATTGGCACTGTATTTTGTAGCAACCCTTGCTGCTGTCATGCTAAACGATGGTGAGGCAGTGGACGGTACTCTCTTTTTCTGGGTGCTACTCTTTATTAGTTGGGCGTTTTTTGTGAAATTCTGGTGTGCCCCAGGACAAACCTTGGGGATGCAAGTTTGGAAGGTAAAAGTCGTCAATGAAAGAGGCGGCCCTTTAACGGTTAAGCAAGCCAGTGCTCGTATGGTGTTCGCTATTTTATCTTGGGCTGTATTTGGCTTGGGTTTTTTGTGGTCACTGTTTGATAAAGAAGGCCTGACTTGGCACGATAAATTAAGCCAGAGTCGACTTGTCTTTATTGATCATAAAAAACAGCAGAAATCCTAATGGCGAGTCTTTTATATAAGGTTTAGCCAGCAGGGTGTCGAATTTTAGAAAGGGCTACATTAATTTATGTAGCCCTTTTTTGTGCTTGTTATTTGGCTCGTTTGAGCTGAATTGTTCCTATGATAAGGCAGATAGCGATAGGGATGAGTACACCGAGCAGAGGCGGAAAATCCGCAGCTAAGCTCATACGACCAAAGAGGTTAAGACCATTCTGGAATACGATACCTATGATGACACCTGAGAAAATGCGGCTGCCCATAGTGGAGGAACGTAATGGGCCGAAAACACTCGATAGCGCAATAATAACTAAGGCTATCGAAGCAAAAGGTCTAAGGGCCTTAGTCCAAAACTCTAGCTGGTAGCGTGAGGTGTTTAAATCCTGATTTGTAAGGTAATCCTGATAGGATAGCGACTGGCTTAAAGAGAGTGCTTCCGGCTCTTGTGTGGCTAGGTATAAGTGTTCTGGCTTGAATGCCATTTGCCAGTCTTTTTGCTCAAGCTCAACGGACTCCACCTTATCTTCAAAGAAGGTCGTGCTTTTAACAGAATTCAGAATCCAATTGTCTTGGTCTGCATGATGAACAGTTTTAGCGAACTGTGTATTGGTTAGCATTTGCTCTTTAGATGTGAAAATCTGCATATCATAAAGCGTGCCTTCTTTATCTGCAGCACCAATATAAATGTAGCTATTATCAGATCTTAGCCAAACCCCGCCGGCGATAATGTTTTCTGAGGAGCGTTGCTTTCTCAACTTCTCAATAAGGTCTGCCTTTTGGTCTGCATCTGGCGCAATAAATTCTGAAATCCCTACGCCAACCAAAGAGATGATTAAAATAGGTTTAATCGCAGACCAACCAATACGCCAAATAGGAATGCCGGCAGCTCGAATAACAGTAAGTTCAGAGGTGGTGGCCAGTGCGCCAAGGCCAACGAGTGTGCCAATTAAGGATGCGATAGGAATGTATTCGGAAAACTTACCAGGAAGCCTTAAAACAAGTACTTCTAACAAGTTTGAAATAGTATAGAACTCATTGATTTTCTTAACTTGTTCGATAAAAGTTAAAGCGTAATCTAAACCTAGTAAAACAAATGCGACAGCAAAAAACGACCAGACAACGCCTTTGCCTATATAAGAGTCAAGTTGCTTCATGCTGATTGTTTACCTGTGCCTGAGAGGTTTGATTTAGAACTTGTAACCGGCTTTTTTTGGAAGAGTTTAACCTCGTTAAAGTTTAAAAATAAAAAAGCGGCGATAAAACCAAAGATGCCATGAATCCACCAAAGGCCAATTTCGCTCGGAATCCTGCCTTTTTCTAGGGCTGTTCGGCCCCAAATCATCATGCCCAGATAAAGTATCATGAGTAGGATTGCAGGCAGCATTTTAAAGAAGCGGCCTTGTCTTGGGTTTACTTGGCTTAATGACGTGCCAATGATGGCTAAAATTGGAATCATAATAATAAGGCTGATACGCCATTGCCATTCAGCTTGGTCCTTAAGATCATCACTTGCCCAAATCTCATGAGAGGGTTTGGTGTTTGGATTATTGATGGCAAACGTATCGCTTTCGTCCATTAAAACTGCATAGGTATCAAATAAGGTGATTTTGTAGTCTTTCTCCCCTGGGGTCCCTTCAAAACGACTGCCATTTTTAAAGACAAGGTAAGTGCTGCCATCTTCTAATTTAAGCTGTTCTGCATGGGTAGCTAAGGTTTGGGTGGGGACTCTTTTACCGTCTACCACGGCGGTATTAGAAATAAATACATCCTTCATCCAACCTTCTTCTTGAGTCAATTCGGCCACATAGGTTGTATTAAAACCTTTTCCTTGAAAACGGCCGGGTTGGATAAAGTCAAAAACAGTCAGTTGATTCTGCTCTTGCTCAGCAAGCTTCGATTGATACTCACTGGTCGGGGCAAGCCAAAGGCTAATAAAACCATTTAATAAGGTTGCAATTAAGGCAATGCCTAAGGTGTAAAGCATGAGTTTTACTTTGCTAATGCCGCAGGCAAATAAAATAGACATCTCGTTTTCTATATAAAGTCTGCCGTACGCGAGGAGCAAAGATAAGAAAAAGGATAGAGGGATGATAATTTGTAAAAAGCTCGGAATATGGAACCCAAGAATGATGAAAAGAAATTCAAATGACATTTTTCCTTCAGCTGCACGGCCTAAATAGCTGACGAAACGACCACTGGCTATAATTAATAAAAGAATAAAACTGACGGCCATGGTTGACACCAACACTTCTTTCGCCAAGTATCTGAATAATTTCAAACGTACCTCTTAAGTATTTTGTATAGTGCTTGGGGTTGATTGTTGAAGCTTTGTACCCATTATCCCTTGGTAATAAGGGCTTTATCCAGTTTTTTTATAATAAATTTTAAAGGAAACACTCATGAATACAGCGTTATTCGATCGCCTATCTGCGGTCCAAGCTGATTTGGTCGTTACCCTAGTACCAACTGAAGCAGCGTTACCCCAATCAACCAGTTGGGTCGATGAAAATACAGCTGGACTTATTTCGCAACTACGCGAGTCAAAAGTGTTTTCTGGTAAGTTAGCTGAAACCCTTTTGCTACCCGTTGCTAGTCAAGACTATGCACAAGCGGTTTTGCTTGTGGGTATTGGTAAAGACGACACCCTATCGGACGCTAGCGCACGTAAAGTAATGGCGGCCATTGCGGCAAAAGTTAAAAGCTTACCATATGCAAGCATTGCTTTTGCGGGGGCTGAGTTAGCAGTTGCAGAACATACACAAGCACAAGTGCTTAGCCTAACGTCACAATGGCTACATGAAGGCTTTTATCAATTTACAGGCTTTAAGCAAGATGATCAGGCTCTAACAATTGAAAGCATCTTGTTTGAAGGTTCAGATCAAGGCGCACTTGATGTAGGTGTTGCAACGGCTGCAGGTTCTGCTGTTGCACGTCGCCTAGGAGATCTGCCGGGTAATGTTTGTACGCCAAGCTATCTTGCCTCTAAAGCGCAAACGCTAGGTGAAGATTATGGTATCGACGTTGAGCTAGTTGACGAAAGTCGTATGTCTGAGTTGGGTATGGATTGCCTGTTGTCTGTTGGTCGCGGTAGTGATCAACCAAGTTATTTAATTGTCATGTCTTATAAAGGCGGTGATGAAGGTGAAGCACCTTATGTCATGCTGGGTAAAGGTATTACCTTTGATACAGGTGGTATTTCGTTAAAGCCAGGACCTGGCATGGATGAAATGAAATACGACATGTGTGGCGCAGCAAGTGTATTCGGTACTATGAAGGCGATCTGTGAACTTAAGCCTAAGCTGAATTTTACAGCGGTAATTGCAGCAGCAGAGAATATGCCTAATGGTAATGCCTCAAAACCAGGCGATATTGTTAAGACTATGTCTGGTCAGACGGTTGAGATTCTTAACACGGATGCTGAAGGGCGTTTGGTTTTATGTGATGCGCTGACTTACATTGAGCGTTTTGAGCCTAAATCCGTTGTTGATGTAGCGACACTAACTGGCGCTTGCGTGGTTGCTTTGGGTGGCGTTAACTCTGCTATGTATACCAACAATGAAGCATTACATGATGATCTTCGTGGTGCGAGTAAGGTGTCAGCAGATAAAGTATGGCCAATGCCACTTGATGATGAGTATCAGCAGCAGCTAGATAGTAATTTTGCTGATATTGCTAACATAGGCGGTAAAGAAGCGGGTTCTGTTACTGCAGCATGTTTCTTGTCTCGTTTCACTAAGTCGTATCCTTGGGCGCATTTGGACATTGCAGGAACAGCATGGACAGGTGGCGCTAAAAAAGGCGCGAGTGGACGTCCAGTTGCTTTGCTAACTCAGTACTTGTTGTCTAAGGCAAACTAGTCACTGCTATTGCTAATCTAATATGGATTAGTGGCAAGCTTATTATAAAAGGTCGCATTGATTGCGGCCTTTTTGCTTTTTAGGCACTTATGGAAACTGAATCTTTGTTATTTTTAACAAATATCGTATTTTCATTTTCTTGACCTAGACATTTACTTGCTCCAATGAGAAAGTGTTAGCTCGATGTTGATAATTAAATCAAGTGTGAGTTAAAAGCGGCTTGGTTATTTTTGACATGTATTTTCTGTTAGCGTTTTTGGGTGCTTTTATGTCTAACCACACAAGAGAAGAAGAGTTTATTCCTGAGCCGGATGAGAGTGTTCTCATATCAGCACTTAGGAATCAAGACGATATTCCTATCTTGATGGATGTGGTTGGTGAAGGATTAGCGCCAAAAGTTAGCCAAGAAGGGCACCTGTCCCAAGTTCTAGCGCAAGGTGCAGATACCGAGCTAGACGATCCCCAAGAGAAGGAGGAACTCATTGCAGCGTCTTCGACTGCAGCAGAGAGTGTCATAGAGCCTCAATCTCCCTCTGATGAATCACTAGAAATAGATCCTGCAAGGTTGCAGCAAGCCATTGAAAAGGCTTTTGCGAAATTACTGCCAAGCTTGATTGAAGAAGTGGTTAACGAATTAGAGCTTACAAAGACTCCTAAGAAACAATAAGCCAGAATAAATTAGTTAATTTATTAGTAACAATGAACATCGATTCGTCGTGGATATTCTTTATCAACGTCTGTCGCGTTATACTAGTCGGCAATTAAGTTTCATATCAAATTCACGCAATTTAAAAAAGTTTAAGACATCACAATGGAAAAGACCTACCAACCGCAAAGCATTGAACAGCCAATTTACCAACGTTGGGAAGAAAATGGCTATTTCACACCTCAGGGCGAGGGTGACCCTTTCTCTATTATGATTCCGCCACCGAATGTGACGGGTACCTTACACATGGGCCATGCCTTCCAGCATACCTTAATGGATGCCATGATTCGTCGTGAAAGAATGCTAGGTAAGCGTGCCTTGTGGCAGCCAGGTACTGACCATGCGGGTATTGCAACGCAAATGGTTGTGGAGAGACAGCTAGCTGCAGATAACATTACACGTCATGACCTAGGACGTGAAAAATTCCTTGAAAAAGTATGGGATTGGAAAGCTCAGTCTGGCGGTACTATTTCTGATCAAATGCGTGTCATGGGTGACTCTGTTGCGTGGGATAAAGAACGTTTCACCATGGACCCAGGTATGTCTGCTGCGGTACAAGAAGTATTTGTACGTTTGTTTGATGAAGGCATTATTTACCGTGGTCAGCGTTTGGTGAACTGGGACCCAGTATTGCACACTGCAATCTCTGATCTTGAAGTTATTTCTGAAGAAGAAAATGGCTTCATGTGGTATTTCCGTTATCCTCTGGCCGACGGTGCTAAAACCGCTGATGGTAAAGACTATATAGTCGTTGCGACAACACGTCCTGAAACCATGCTAGGTGATGAAGCGGTTGCTGTTGACCCTGAAGATGAGCGTTACATTGATCTAGTTGGCAAAGAAATTATGTTGCCATTGGTTGATCGTCGTATCCCTATCATTGCTGACTCTTATGTCGATAAAGACTTTGGTACAGGTTGTGTGAAAATTACCCCTGCCCATGACTTTAACGATAATGAAGTGGGTAAGCGTCACGACCTACCTTTAACTAATATCTTTACTGATGATGCAGCGATTAATGATATTGCACCTGAGAAATATCGTGGTTTAGATAGATTCGAAGCTCGTAAGGTAATTGTTGCAGATTTTGATGCGCTTGGGCTGTTAGAGAAAGTCGATGATCACAAACTAAAAGTACCTCGTGGTGAACGTGGTAATGCGGTAATCGAACCTTATTTAACTAACCAATGGTATGTTGCGGTTGAGACACTAGCTAAACCTGCGATTGAAGCAGTTGAAAACGGCGACATTCAATTTGTTCCTAAGCAATGGGAAAACACTTATTTCTCTTGGATGCGTGATCTACAAGATTGGTGTATTTCTCGTCAGCTTTGGTGGGGTCACCAAATTCCTGCTTGGTATGATGCAGAAGGCAAGGTATATGTTGCTAACACAGAAGACGAAGTACGTGCTAAATATGGTTTAGCGGCTGATGTAACTTTGAATCGTGATAACGATGTACTAGATACTTGGTTCTCTTCTGCGCTTTGGACGTTTGCTACCCAAGGTTGGCCTGAAGAAACGGAAGACTTTAAAGCTTTCAGTGAATCTGATGTTTTGGTAACCGGCTTCGATATTATTTTCTTCTGGGTTGCCAGAATGATAATGATGACCTTGAAGTTTACTAACAAGGTACCTTTTAAAACGGTTTATATTACGGGTCTTATTCGCGATGAACGCGGTGATAAGATGTCTAAGTCCAAGGGTAATGTTATTGACCCATTGGATTTGATTGGCGGTATTGATCTTGAAAGCCTAGTGAGCAAACGTACTTCAGGTATGATGCAGCCACGACTAGCCGCTAAGGTTGAGAAAGCCACTCGTGAAACTTATCCAGATGGCATTCAAGCTTATGGTACAGATGCGTTGCGCTTTACCTTGTGCTCGCTTGCGTCTGGTGGTCGTGACATCAAGTTCGACCTGAACCGTTTGGAAGGCTACCGTAATTTCTGTAATAAGATTTGGAACGCAACACGTTATGTTCTGATGAATACGGAAGAACACGATTGTGGTCAGAATGGTGGTGATGCAGAACTGTCTTTAGCGGATAAATGGATCATTTCTCGTTTACAAAAAGCTGAAGCTGCTGTTAACCAAGCTTTTGATACCCATAGATATGACCTTGCTTCACAGGCGCTTTATGAGTTCATGTGGCATGAATACTGTGATTGGTACCTAGAACTTTCTAAACCTGTACTTTGGGATGAAAATGCAACACCAGCACAGCTTCTAGGTACACGTCGTACCTTGGTTCGAGTGCTTGAGTCATTCCTGCGATTAGCACATCCTATGATGCCTTTCTTGACCGAAGAAATTTGGCAGAAGATTGCACCTATGGCGGGCGTTGAAGGTGATACCGTGATGATGGCAGCTTACCCACAAGCGGAAACGGCTAAGCAAGACGAATCTGCAGAAGCAGATGTTGAGTGGATCAAAAACGTTATCGTTGGTATTCGTAACATTCGCGGCGAAATGGACATAGCGCCATCGAAAGCCCTGAACGTACTTATGCGTAATGGTAGTGAGCAAGATAAATCACGCTTACAAAGCAATATGAATTTCTTGCAGAAGCTAGCCAAGCTAGAAAGCGTTACTTGGCTGAATGAAGGCGATGAAGTGCCTATGTCTGCAACAGCGCTTGTTGGTGATATGGAAGTGCTTGTGCCTATGGCTGGTTTGATCGACAAAGACGCTGAACTTGCTCGTTTGCAAAAAGAAATTGATAAAGCCAGCAAAGACCTTCAACGCATCCAAGGTAAACTTGGCAATGAAAGCTTTGTTGCGAAAGCACCTGCTGCAGTAGTTGAAAAAGAGCAAGCCAAATTGGCTGATTTGACACTGACAGTTGCTAAGCTAAATGAACAAAAGGCGAGTATCGAATCTCTATAAGAGGTGAGTTTTTCGTCTGAGTTGATTGAAAGCCCCTTACTCTTTAAGACGGAGTAAGGGGCTTTTTTGTGTAATAAGCTTCAGTTTTGACAACTTCATGCAAATAAATGATAATCGTTCTCAATTAAAGTTTATCATTTAGTATCATGACATATTCTACAGCTCCAACAGTGCATAGCAGATTGACCCGTATTGAAGCGGTTTTGGATTATATCCATTGCCATCTTGATGAATCCTTGAGTGTGGTGAGCCTAGCAGAAAAAAGCTGTTGGTCTCGCTGGCAGCTACAGCGGATTTTTGGTGAAGAAACCGGCCTCACTGTTGCACAATATGTACGTGAGCTTAGGTTGAGTCAGGCAGCAGAAAACCTGCTCTCTACAAATCAAAGGCACCTGGATATTGCTTTAGAGTGTGGTTTTGACTCTGAAATAAGCTTTAGTCGAGCCTTCAAACAAATGTTCACCTGCTCTCCAAGAGAATATCGTAACCGTGGTAAGCGCCAAGGTTTGCGTACACCGCTTCAATATCGTGAACATGCTTATACTCTGCCCCAAGATGCTAAAAGCTTTATGCAAATTCGCATTGAAAGCAAAGAGGCGTTTGCCTTATCTGGTGTGTTCGATTGGATTAATGGTCCTTTTTCAGCGACACCCAATTTTCTAGAGCGAGTCCCTAAGCTTTGGCGATCACTTGAGCTACCTTCTGAGTGTGATGCATCTAGTACTAACCCAATTGGTGTGATTAATACCCATGGTCATGCTCAAAACCCAGGGCAGTTACAATACTGGGCTGGTTATCAAGGTCTCAACCTAGATAACCATGCCTCTATACAGGTTCCAGCACAGGAATATGCTGTTATCCCTGTGCAAGGAAAGGTGAGCTCTTTGGAGTCAGCGGTTTCTTGGTTTATCCGTCATTGGTTACCGGAATCTAACTACAATGGCATCACAGGTTATGAGTTAGAAATGTACTCACCTCAATATGATCCTTACTCTCCTTCAAGCTATATGGAATTTTGGCTGCCTATTGCACCAAGATAATATTTCTATAGTGATTAAAGATGCACCAAAAAGTTAAGTTTCAAAAAACTCAAATTAATAAAATGAGAATCATTATCAATATTTTCTTTTATTCTTTGGAGCTTTAATGAAAACCTCTGCGCGTTTTACCCCCACATTAATCGCTTTCTCTGTGGCCTTAGCATCCACTCAGTTATCTGCAAATGATGTGCAGACAGGTGATTCCGATATTTATGTCATGGATCCTTTAGTGATTAAAGGGCAGGCCTATCGAAATACAGCAACCAAGACTCAACTGGAATTCGCAGAAACGCCACAGGCAATTTCACATATCACGGAAGAAGAGCTGGATGTGCGCGGTACTGAAAGTGTGGCAGAAGCTGTGCGCTATGTGTCAGGGATTAATACTGAACTTCGTGGTGGTGCAGTAACCCGCTTGGATCTTTTCAATATACGGGGTTTTACTAACTACCAAAATTATTACGATGGCTTGCAGTTATTGTTCAATGATTGGAACTTGCAGCCACAAATTGATGCCATTGCAATTGATCAAGTGGAAGTGTTTAAAGGACCAACATCGACTTTATATGGCGCTATGCCACCTGGCGGTATGGTTAATGTCATTGGTAAAGCCCCACAAGCAGAAAGTGCCCATAGTGTTGAAGTGTCTGTGGGAAGTGACAATAAAAAAGAAGTCGAATTTGAAAGTCGTGGGGCCTTAAGTGACTCTCTTAATTACAGCCTTGTTGGGCTAGTGAGAAGCAAAGATGGGCAAGCTGTCACCTCAGAAGAAGAGCGCATCGTCATTGCTCCATCCTTAGATTTGAGGGTTAGTGAAGACACACTTATAAACTTTAATATGTACTATCAAAAAGACCCAAGTATGGGTGTTTATAGTTCATTACCTTCTAAAGGAACTGTCTATAGCAATATTAATGGTCCACTAGGTTCGGATGCTTATGCCGGTGATGCAAATTGGGAAACTTTTGAAAAAGAAGTGCTATTACTCGGTTATAAGCTTGATCATAGGTTTAACGATACTTGGAGCTTCTTGCAGAATGTGCGTTTAATGGATGCATCGGCCTATCAAGAAAATACCTATTCAACGAGTCTAGATTCTGATGAGAGAACGTTGAATCGTCGTGCTTATTTAACGGATGAAGATAGCAAGGGCATTACCTTAGATAACCAATTCTCTGGCGCCTTTGATATAGGAGAGGTTGAGCATAATGTGTTGGTTGGTGTTGATTACTTTAAATTGGAATCAGACATCAAGTATGAAGATGCCGTCGCACCCAGTATTGATTTATATAACCCAAATCACTATCAGATTTCTGCTGGCAGTTTGAACTTTGCAGCCTCTGGTTATACCAGTGACTTTGATATTGAAAAAGAGCAAACAGGTGTTTATCTGCAAGATCAGATGCGTATAGACCAATGGGTTGTGATTGCTGGTGCCCGTTATGATGATTACCACTCGCAAGAGCAGGGTGTTAAATATGGTTCGAATACTAATACCAAAGTTGATCAAGCGCAGCTAACAGGCCGAGTGGGTGCCCTTTATGAAATGGAAAATGGCTTTTCGCCTTTCGTTAGTTATGCGCAAAGCTTTGAGCCAGTTTCAGGCAGTGACAAAAATGGTAAAGCTTATGACACCTCAACCGCTAATCAGTTAGAGCTAGGGGTTAAGTATGAAGGTAATGGTACTCAAGCAAGTCTAACGACTTACCAAATTTTAAAGGAAAATGTATTAACGCGAGATCCAGCGGGTACGGCTTATGACAAAATCCAAGTGGGAGAGGTTCGTTCTCGCGGCGTTGAGTTAGATCTACATAAAGCCTTGTCTGAACAAATGGATGTACGTGTTGCAGTGACTGTACAAGATGTAGAAGTGACTAAAGATAACAGTGGTATTCAAGGTAATACACCAATTTGGGTGCCTGAGCAGCAAGTGTCTACTTGGTTAAACTATCAACTCACCGAGGGTACGATGCAAGGTGCGCAAGTGGGGGCTGGTGTGCGTTATATCGGTAAAATGCAACTCGATGCAGCCAACTCAAATACAGTACCTAGTGCTACTTTAGTCGATCTATCTATGGCCTATGACTTAGAAAATACCTCGGCTTCTTTAGCGGGTGCTAGTGTGCGTCTTTCTGTCTCAAATGCACTTAATGAAACCTACTATAGCTGTTATGACGCAAGTAATTGTTGGTTTGGTGATGAAAGAGCGTTTGAGCTAAGTGGGCGTTATGAGTTCTAGGTGTTTGCTATTTGCAGTGCAATCTCTGAGAGGTTTGCATGGCTAGATTAGTGGAGCGCTTGTTTCTCAGTGCCAGTCAATGTATCCCCGCATTGGCTGGTAAAGAAACAAGAGTAAACACTCAGGTACAAGGAGAAGCTAATGCTGATAAGGCATTGGCTTTAACTTTATCTGAGCAAAACTTAGTTGAATTACATACTTATCTGGCTCGCAATTACCCTGAAGCCGGATCTTCATATTGGCGCATCAGAAGTTGGGGGCTTATTAACTGGCAACCTATCTATCTTGCTTTGATTTGTGTGTATCAGCTTAATTATGTACCCACAAGCCTAGGTCGGATGAAGCAAACTCGAACACAGGATTATGTCGCAGGATACGAATTAGAAGATGATACTTGGCAAGCAGGTAATCGTGATCAACTCATTTACCTAGCTGGGTATCAGTTGAATCAAATCTTTTCACCATCAACAGAAGTATTCATGGATTTATTTGGTGGTAAATCTGTGATGTATCAGGCGTTGCTTGCGGATCAGTTCATTGAGTCTCTTGTGCAGGCAACACACTTTTCTTTGCTCTCCCCTCAGCAGCTTATTGATGATCTGCCTTTATGGGCGAAAATACTCAATCTACCCTTAGTGTCGATGCGTGGACTTAAGTATGAACAAGATGAAGTGCGCTTTATTCGACATACCTGCTGTTTGCACTATCAAAGAGAGGATGGCGATTTATGTATTGCTTGTCCTCGTCATAAATCAAAAAAGAAGAGCTCATGTTCGAATTAAACAATATTAAAGTTGAACGGGCATCGCGCACCATTCTCTCAATTCCTCATCTGAGTTTACCCAGTGACCAAGTGTGTGTCGTGTTGGGGCACAATGGGTCCGGTAAAACGACTTTGATTCAAAGTTTAGCGAATCAATTAGTACCGGATCAGGGTGAGGTGCTACTCAATAAACAAAATATACAGTCCTTATCGCAACGACAACTGGCACAAAAAATAGGCTATTTGCCTCAGGGGCTACCCAGTGCAGCAGGTCTAAGTGTAAGAGAGTTAATTTGCATGGGGCGTTATCCGTGGCATGGGGCATTTGGTCGCTTCACGAAACAGGATAGCGATATAGTCGACAAGGCGATTGAGCTGGTGGGAATCGCCCATTATGCCGATCAGTTTATTGATGACTTATCCGGTGGTGAGCGTCAGCGTGCTTGGGTTGCTATGTTGCTTACTCAGCAATCTCCCGTCCTTTTATTGGATGAACCCACGTCTGCGCTGGATATCTCTCATCAATATGAATTAATGCGATTGTTGCAGCAATTAAATCGTGAAACAGGCCAAGGCATGATTATTGTTTTACATGATATCAACTTGGCATCTCGTTTTGCGGATCACATATTAGCCATGCGACAAGGGCAATGTTTCTTTCAGGGCACCCCCGCCCAATTTATGCAATCAGAGCGTCTAGAGGCCATGTACGGCGTACCTATGTCTTTGATTGATCACCCTTCAAACGATAGTAAAGTGGCTCTTATATGTTAATGATTAATTTAGTGTCTAGCTGGTTCAAGGTAAGCCTTAGTTGCCTTGCTCTAGTGTTTTCGGTTTCAGTATTGGCGGAGGTTAGAATCCAAGATAGTCAGGGCGAACAGGTCTTTTCTCAAACACCTGTGCGTATTGCTGCACTGAGTTGGGAGCTGGTTGAAGATGTGATTGAGTTAGGCCTTGAGCCTGTGGCGATTCCAGAGCGAGAAGCTTACCAAGAATGGGTGGCGCAGCCTGTATTACCCGCATCAAGTGTCGATATAGGTGGGCGAGCAGAGCCTAATCTTGAAAAGCTAGCCCAACTTAAGCCTGATGTTATCCTGATTGGGGCAGCACTTAAGGATATTCAAGCTAAGTTAGAGAGAATCGCACCTGTTGTCTTCTTTGATACTTATCAGCGCGATCATAATAATCAGGAAAAAGCGGATCAAGTCTTCTTAACCTTGGCAAAACTCTTGGATAAAGAGGCCCATGCCCAAGCAAAATTGGCCGCTAGGCAGCAGGTGTTTGAGCAGCTAAGAGGTCAGCTTAATGCCGCTTTTCCAGCAGGTTTGCCTAAAGTTACTAGCTTACGTTTTGCCAGTACTACTTCTGCTTATGTATATGGTGATAATGCCATGCCACAATATGCCCTTGAGCATTTAGGCTTGCAAACGGCTATGCCTTTAGCAAGTACACAATGGGGAGTAACTCAAAAGCGCCTTAAATCTCTTAGAGGTATTAAAGAGGGTGTTGTCCTTTACTTTAAACCATTCCATTTCGAGAAAAAGCTCGCTAAGTCGCCACTTTGGCGCAGTATGCCTTTTGTAAAACAAGGGAATGTAGCATCGGTTGCCTCTACTTGGACTTATGGTGGCGCTATGTCTTTACAATACTTAGCTCAAGCAATGACAGACTCCTTGTTAGAGGTTGCTAAACAGCAATGATGCGTTTTTTGCTTTTGTGCGTAAGTTTGCCTTTTATCTGTGTTTTATCTTTGCAAATTGATAGTGACCTTTCCTTATGGCAGCAAGGGCAGATTCTGATTAACCAAGAACTAGATCAAAGTTATGAACAAATAGATTGGGCTTATTCACGTTTGCCTAGGTTGGTAATGGCTTTATTAGTCGGTGCTTGCATGGGGTTGATTGGCAGTGTTATTCAACAGCTGACCCGCAACCCCTTGTTATCTCCTGCCACACTTGGCTCTTCCAGTGGTGCTTGGCTGGGCTTAATTATACTTGCTGTGGTTTGGCCAGAGGGGCAAAGCCAATATCAAGTATTTGCCGCTATGCTAGGAGCCTGTATCGCTTTAGCTTTGGTGTTGATGATTTGTGGGGTGCGAAACCTGACAGGCTTATCTGTGGTGCTATCTGGCATGGCGGTTAACCTGTTATTTGGTGCTATCGCCATCGCATTGATTCTAATGAATGATCAATATGCCAAGAACCTCTTTATCTGGGGGGCTGGGGATCTGAGCCAAAATGGCTGGGAGAAGGTTCATTGGTTATGGCCACATTGCTTGCTTGGGTTAGCAATACTGGGCTTTGCAGGTAAGCCGTTAGATCTTTTGAAGATGGGACAAAGTGCTGCTTCTGGTCGAGGTTTGAATGTTGCTGCTCTGTTTCTGGTGCTTATGCTTGTTGGGCTTTGGATGCTTTCAGCAGCGATCACCATGGTTGGGATTGTTGGTTTCCTCGGTTTGGTTGCCCCTAATCTTGCTAGGCTAATAGGTGCAAGAGCTGCAGGTAAAGAGCTGTATATTTCGACCTTATTAGGCGCCATACTACTTGTTGTTGCCGATAGTCTTGCCTTATATCTCAATACGATCACGTTTGAAGTGGTACCGACTGGGTTAACTACCGCCTTTTTAGGAGCGCCTCTACTTATTTGGCTAATTCAAAAACGCCTTTCTCAGCAAGATAAAATCACCTATTTAACTCACTATAGCAAAGCGTCTTTCACCTCTACTAAATTGTTAGTGAGTGGTTTAGTGCTGCTTGTTATTGTATTGCTAGCTTTACTTACTCATATGGATAATGGATTAAATTTTCGTTGGCCAGATGAGTTTGCGTGGCCGATTCGTTGGCCAAGAATAGTCGCAAGCCTTGCCGCTGGTGCTGGTATGGCTGTTTCTGGTGTGATTATGCAACGTTTAATTCATAACCCATTGGCAAGCCCTGATTTATTGGGAGTGTCTGCTGGCGCGGTTCTGGCGCTTGTGGCAACGAGCGGTTTCTTGGGGTGGCGCATTGGCGAATTAGGTCCATTAGTTGCTTTCTCTGGCAGCTTTTTAATCCTGCTTATTTTGCTTGTGTTGGGCTCGCGTTTTCGTTTTGCACCTGCTCCTATGATTTTAACCGGTGTGGCTCTGTCCGCTTTTATTGAAACCCTGGTACAGGGCGTTTTGATGAAAGGAACGGAGGAGGTTTATGACATCTTGCGTTGGCTCGCAGGCTCTACTTATCGGGTTAAACCAGATCAAGCATGGGTTTTGATGTTAGGGGTGAGTGTGCTTATTCTGATTAGCTTGAGTTTACACAGATGGCTAACATTAATGTCCATGGGGCGTGAGGTTGCAGCCGCGCGTGGTGTGAATGTAAAACGTGCCTTTATATTGTTATTAATTCTGTCTGTTAGTTTATGTTCATTAGTGACTTCTATTCTCGGCCCCATTGCGTTTGTCAGTATTGTTGCTCCTCATTTAGCAAGTTTGTTAGGTGCGCGACAAGTCTCAACTCAGATATTGCTATCGGCACTTTTAGGTGCGGGCTTCCTTCAACTTGCAGATTGGCTGGGTCAAATGGTAATTTATCCTAATCAACTTGCAGCTGGCACCATGGCCGCCATTATAGGTGGGGTGTTTTTTATGCTTTTGTTATTGAGAAACAGAAGTGTATCTTAAGGCGCGAGGTGACAGCTAAGCTCGCTAGCTAAGGCTGGTGGGTCGAATTGATTGAGAATAATAAAAAGAGGCGATCAATGACAGAGAAGCTAAAGGGTACCGTAAAGTGGTTTAATGACGCCAAAGGTGTTGGTTTTATTCAAAGAGATAATGAGGCCGATGTTTTTGTACATTACAAATCGATAGTCAGTGAAGGCCATAAAACCTTGAAAAAAGGCCAAGCCGTGTCTTTTTTTATTACTGAAAACGATTTTGGACAGCAAGCGAGTGAAGTGGCTCTATACGCTAAAGAGGTTGCAACGTCAGTGGCTGAATAATCTTCATAAAAAGGCCTAACGCTAAAATAGTGTTAGGCCTTTATCTTCTAATTTTCTGTTTTTTCACTTAGCAGGTTACGTGCTAATTTCACAAAATCTATAGGTGTTAAAATACCGACCAAGGTGCCCTTGTCTACAACAGGTAGGCAGCCATATTTGTTTTCAACAAAAAACTCTGCCGCAGTATCAAGATGAGTATCTTTTTCTATCGTTAGCATGTCAGTGTTCATTGCTTTACTGACGGGTGTTTGCATTTCTTTTTTACTCAACATGCCAGTTCCAAATTGGCTCACAAGGTAAAAAGCATGTTTTAAATATTCTCGTTGGGTTAACATGCCGATGCATTTTCCTTCATCATCAATAATTGGCAAGTTTCGAATATTCTTGTCTTGCATGATTTTTTTAGCATCAGCAAGGGAGGCGGTCTCAGCCAAAGTGACTAAGTTGGTAACCATAAGATCAGAAACGGTCTGCACAGGGTGAACTCCTTCCATAAAAAATTCTGTATAAGCCTAACTTATAGTTAGTTTATACCTGTAAACAATCAAGTTTTTCGTGAGGTAAGTCAATGTTCAGTGACGAATACTGGATGGAACGCGCTTTAGTTTTGGCTGATAAAGCCGCAACTGAAGGGGAAGTGCCTGTTGGCGCTCTCTTAGTATTAGATAATGAAATTATTGGTGAAGGCTATAACTCGCCTATTTCAACCTGTGACCCGACTGCCCATGCTGAAATTCAAGCCATTCGAAATGCCTGTAAAAATGTGGCTAACTATCGTTTACCAAAGGCAACACTTTACGTTACTTTAGAGCCTTGTTCTATGTGTGCAGGTGCCATTGTGCATGCCAGAATTGAGCGAGTCGTTTACGCCGCGACAGAGCCAAAAAGTGGTGTGGTTGAGTCCCAGCATCGATTTTTTGAACAGAACTTTCTTAACCATTCAGTCAAGGTTGAGGCGGGTGTTTTAGGGCCTTTAGCTTCACAAAAGCTGAGCGATTTTTTTCAATATCGACGAGATCAAAAGAAAAAGATCAGAACCGCCTCAAAATTAGCTCAAGAACAAAAAAAGTCGTCATAAAACTGTTAAAAAAACACGACTTTTATAGCTTAGGTTTGCTGGCTTGATTTAGAATACGCCCCATCACTTCAAACCACAAATCGAGGCAATAAACGTCATGCTTACCTTGCAAGGTTCTTCGGCGCTATCCGCGTTTCGTAAGACAAAGTTACTGGCCAATGTTCAAAAGTCAGTACCAGCCGTAATTGATATTGATGCGCAATATTTGCATTTCGTCGAACTTCTAGATGCTCAATCACTTTCTGCTGAGCAGGAAACCGTATTGAGCAAAGCACTTACTTATGGTGCTAAGTCTGAAACAGTGAACACTTCTTCACAAAATGTGCTGGTGGTTCCACGTCTAGGCACTATTTCTCCTTGGTCATCGAAAGCAACGGATATCCTACACAATTGTGGTTTGCAAGATATCGCTCGTGTTGAACGTGGCGTAGAGTATTTTATCCATAGTGATGCGCCTTTAACTGAGGCTGAATTAGCGCTTGTTATTCCTGCGCTATATGACCGTATGACAGAGAGTGTCTTATCTGGTGAAGCGCAAGCTCAGCAACTTTTTGCACAAGCAACTCCTGCACCTTTATCACAAGTTGATATCTTAGCGGGTGGTCGTGCTGCACTTGAAGAGGCTAACCAATCTTTAGGTTTAGCGCTTGCCGATGATGAGATTGATTACTTGGTAACTGCCTTTGTTGAATTGGGCCGTAATCCAAATGACATTGAGCTGATGATGTTTGCTCAAGCAAACTCTGAACATTGTCGTCATAAGATCTTTAATGCGTCTTGGACATTAGATGGTGAAGATCAAGAGCGTTCTTTGTTCAAAATGATTAAGAATACCCATGAGCATAACTCTGACGGCACTTTATCTGCTTACGTAGATAACGCAGCGGTAATGGAAGGCCATGAAGCGGGTCGTTTTTACCCAGATTCAGCATCGAAAGAATATGGTTTTAACCAACAGCCTATTGATATCTTGATGAAAGTTGAGACCCATAACCACCCAACTGCGATTGCGCCTTTCTCAGGTGCGGCAACAGGTTCTGGTGGTGAGATTCGTGACGAAGGTGCAACCGGTGTTGGTGCTAAACCAAAAGCAGGTTTATCTGGCTACACGGTTTCTGATTTGAAAATTCCAGGTTTTGTACAACCTTGGGAAAGCCAATATGGTAAGCCAAGCCGTATTGTGACTCCGCTTGATATCATGATCGAAGGCCCAATTGGTGGCGCGGCATTTAATAACGAGTTTGGTCGTCCTAACCTATTAGGTTATTTCCGTACTTACGAGCAAAAAATCACTTCAAGCCAAGGTGAAGAGGTACGTGGTTACCATAAGCCGATTATGCTGGCTGGTGGTTTAGGTAATATTCGTCGTGATCATGTCGAAAAAGATGAGATTCATGTGGGCGCTTCTCTAATCGTATTAGGTGGCCCTGCCATGCTAATTGGTTTAGGTGGTGGTGCGGCTTCATCTATGGCCTCTGCTGATGGTAATGAAGACCTTGATTTTGCTTCAGTACAAAGGGGTAACCCTGAAATGGAGCGTCGTTGCCAAGAGGTTATTGACCGTTGCTGGCAGCTAGGTGAAAACAATCCGATTAGCTTTATCCATGATGTGGGTGCAGGTGGCTTGTCTAACGCCTTACCTGAGCTAGTTAAAGATGGCGATCGTGGTGGTAAATTCGAACTACGTAATGTGCTAAATGATGAGCCTGGTATGTCGCCGCTAGAGATCTGGTGTAACGAATCTCAAGAACGTTATGTTATGGCTGTTCCGCCTGAGCGTGTTGCTGAGTTTACTGAGATTTGTGAACGTGAGCGTTGCCCATTTGCTGTCGTTGGTGAAGCGACTGAAGAGCTACATCTAGAAGTGGCTGATAAAATCTTTGCCAATGAGCCAGTTGACCTTCCTATGTCAGTCTTGTTTGGTAAGCCACCAAAAATGCACCGTGAAGCGGTTAAAGCAGATATCCAAGGTGATGACTTTGATGGTGCTGAAATTGATCTTGCTGAAGCAACTCAAAGAGTATTGAGCCATCCGACTGTGGCAAGTAAGAGTTTCTTGATCACTATTGGTGATAGAAGTATTACTGGTATGGTTGCTCGTGACCAGATGGTTGGTCCTTGGCAGGTGCCTGTTGCAGATGTTGCTGTGACGACATCATCACTTGATAGTTATACTGGTGAAGCGATGACTATGGGTGAAAGAACACCTTTAGCCTTGTTGGATGCACCTGCATCTGGCCGTATGGCAGTCGGTGAAGCACTAACTAACTTAGCAGCAGCACAAATTACTAAGCGTAATCATATTAAACTTTCAGCTAACTGGATGGCCGCTGCAGGTCATGCGGGTGAAGATGAGAAGCTTTATAAAACTGTAGAAGCGGTTGGTATGGAGTTATGTCCTGCTCTGGATATTGCGATCCCAGTCGGTAAAGATTCCATGTCTATGAAGACGGTATGGAAAGAAGAAGGCGAAGAAAAAGCCGTTACTTCTCCTCTATCTTTGGTTATTACAGCTTTCGCTCCTGTTGCAGATGCTCGTAAAACATTGACACCAGAACTACAGGATACGGACAGCAAGCTTGTATTGTTGGACTTGGGTAATAAACAGAACCGCTTAGCAGGCTCTATCTTATCTCAGGTTTATAACAAACTGGGTGAGCAGGTGCCTGATGTTGATGATGCTGCCGTATTGGCTGGCTTCTTTGATACAACACAAGCCTTAAATACAGAAGGCAAGCTACTGGCTTACCATGATAGGTCAGATGGTGGTTTATTAGCGACATTGGCTGAAATGTCTTTCGCAAGCCATAAAGGCTTAAATGTTGATGTCTCTCAGTTAGTTGAAAATGCAGCACAAGATACAGCGGGTGTGGCTGCTGCACTCTTCAATGAAGAGCTAGGTGCTGTTATTCAGGTGGCAACAGCAGATCTTGCTGATGTTAAAGTGGCTTATGCGAAAGCGGGTGTTACTGCTGTTGAAGTAGCTGAGTTAAATGCGAGCGATGAAATCAAAGTTTCTTTCAATGGTGCAGAAATCGTTGCTGGTAAGCGTATTGATTGGCAGCGTACTTGGTCGCAAACCAGTTATGAGATTCAAGCATTAAGAGATAATCCAAATACCTCTGCTCAAGAGTTTGATAATTTATTAGATGCGACTGACCCAGGTTTATCCGCATCACTCACCTTTGACCTTGAAGAAGATGTGTTAGCTGGTATTGATCTTTCAAACCGACCTAAGATTGCAGTTTTGCGTGAGCAGGGTGTGAATGGTCAGGTTGAAATGGCGGCTGCTTTCCATCAAGCCGGTTTTGCCCCTTTTGATGTGCATATGAGTGACATCTTATCGGGTCGCACTAAACTATCTGAATTCAAAGGTTTAGTGGCTTGCGGTGGCTTCTCTTACGGTGACGTATTGGGTGCTGGTGAAGGTTGGGCGAAATCTATCCTATTTAACCCAGTAGCACGTCAAGAATTTGAAGCCTTCTTTAACCGTGAAGATACATTTGCGCTGGGTGTGTGTAACGGTTGTCAGATGTTATCTAACCTCAGTGAATTGATTCCTGGTACTGATCACTGGCCTAAATTTGTACGTAATGAATCAGCTCAATTTGAAGCTCGTTTAGTACAGGTTAAAGTGCAAGAATCTAACTCCATCCTGTTTGCTGGAATGCAAGGCTCAACTATGCCGATCGTTGTCGCACACGGAGAAGGTCAAACTGAGTACAAGCAAGCTGAAGATCTAGATCAGCTGGTTGAAAAGGCTCAGTTAGCATTGCGTTATGTGAATAACAAAGGGGAAGCAACAGAACGCTATCCTTTCAATCCGAACGGTTCGGCTGCGGGTGTGACGGGTCTGACTTCTGAGAATGGTCGAGTGACCATTATGATGCCTCACCCAGAGCGTGTTTATCGTACCGTTCAGCATAGCTGGCACCCAAGTGAGTGGAATGAACAAGCACCTTGGTTGCGTTTGTTCCAAAACGCTCGTAAATGGGTTGGTTAGTAAGAACGAGATAAGGTGATAGGGCTGATTAAATCAGCCTGATCACTCTTTCTTTAAAAAGGCCTTGATGCGTTAGCATTAAGGCCTTTTTCTTGCTTTGAACTTGATGTGCAGGAAAGATAAGTGAAATTTTGCATAAGTGACTTATCAGCTTGAATTCAAAAGGATTAAAATATTTTAAATAAATTGAAAAAAGCGCTTGCCATAAAAT